>JAFWAT010000036.1 GCA_017507525.1 Clostridia bacterium
ATTGCCCAGCCGGGTTGCCCCATTCGGAAATCTACGGATCAATACCTATTTGCGGTTCCCCGTAGCTTATCGCAGCTTGTCACGTCCTTCGTCGGCTCCTGATGCCAAGGCATCCGCCCTGTGCTCTTATTAGCTTGACCTCTTAATCCGAAATTTGCATTTCGAATGGTTAAACTAACTGTGTAGTTGGTTCTCTGAATTACATGAGTTCCCTTAAAATTGTATTCCCTTTACGGAAAAACATTTTAAAAAGATTTGCTTTGTTCAGTTATCAAGGTACATAACCTGGTGTTAATACACCTTTCAATAATTAAAACATTTTAATTACTGAAACCTATATTAACGGAACGACACATAGGTCATTCCCTACATCCATTCCACTGCGGCAATGGAATTTGCTTGGATTTTTCTTTTTCATAAACCGACGTGTACATAAGGTACACGAGGTGAAAGGAAAAAGGAAAAGACAAGTAAATTTGGTGGGCTTAAATGGACTCGAACCATCGACCTCACGCTTATCAGGCGTGCGCTCTAACCACCTGAGCTATAAGCCCACATTCTTGCGCCGGCAGATTTCCGTTTTGACGCCGACTTGAGATATTATAGCATAGGTCGCAGGCGCTGTCAACACCTTTTTTAATTTTTTAGGTTCAGTGCTTTCCTTTCGGGATAGCCATATTATTATACCGCAGAAAAACTCTCTTGTCAAGACTTATTTTTCATTTTTTTAAAGATTTTTATGCGTTAATTTTTGGAAAAGTGTATTTTTATTGTTTTACGCCGTAGACCGCGCGTTTGATGCCTGCAAGGTCGCACCGCGCACCAACGGTTTTGTAGGCATTTGTTTCTTTTAATAATGTTGCTACGGTTTCTGCCTGGTCATGACCGACTTCTAAAACCAAAAGCCCGCCGGATTTTAACAAGGATGCTCCTTTTTGCGCCAAATAGCGATAGAAAACGTATCCGTCCTCGCCCCCATCTAAGGCAAGGTGAGGCTCATAATCTGCGACATCTTTTTCTAAGGTGGGGATCACCGCCGAGGGAATGTAGGGTGGATTTGACACCACGCAGTCAAACAATTCATCGCTTTCATAGGCAAAAACATCTGCCTGCTGCACTGTGACCCTGTCTGCCACGGCATTTTTTTCAGCGTTTTCTTTGGCGGTTTTTACGCAAATGTCACTGACATCAACCCCCTTTACCCGGCTCGTTGGCAGGTAATGGGCAAGGCTCACGGCGATGGCGCCGGAGCCCGTGCACAAATCTATTATGGCGGGGTTTTCTTTTTCAGATAACATTTCGATGGCGAATTCAACCAAGGTTTCGGTATCAGGCCTTGGGATGAGCACCCCGGGGGCAACGGAAAAGTTTAAGGACATAAACTCGCGGCTCCCCACGATATACGCCACCGGCTCCTTTTCTTTTCTCCGCATAACCAGCTTGCGAAAGGCTTTTTCCCTTTCGTTTGTTACTTCCTGATTGCGGTTTATAGCCAGATAGAGTCTTTCTTTTTCAAGTATAAAAGAAAGCAACACCTCGCTTTCAAGCCGTGCTGAATCTATGCCGGCGGCTGCCAGTTCTTTGGTTGCTTCTTTTAATAAATCACCGATTACCACTTGTCATCCTCCCGGTTTTCGGTCAAAACAGCCTTTAAGGAAGCAATGGCAACCTCAAGCTGGCTGTCATCAGGCTCGCGGGTGGTGATTTTTTGCAGCCACATGCCCGGCAGAGATACAAGGCGCATAATTTTGCTTTTGCTGCGACCGGCAAATTTAATGATTTCATAGGAAATACCGGCAACCACCGGCAACAGAAGCAGGCGAATGCCCAGACGCATCCACGCATTTTCCCAAGAGATAAAGGAAAACAGAATGATGCTAACGACCATGACAATTAAAAGGAAGCTGGTGCCGCAACGGGGATGGAGGCGGGAAAACCTTCTGGCATTTTCTACGGTTAATTCTTCGCCGCTTTCATAGCAGAAAATGGTTTTGTGCTCTGCACCGTGGTATTCAAACACCCGGCGGATATCCTTCATTTGGGAAACCAGGGAAACATAAATTAAGAAAATGGCAATTCTCACTAACCCCTCAGCCAAGGTGGCTAAAAAGCTGATGGGAATCAAGTCCTTAATAAATCCTACCAGCACTGTGGGAAGCAGCATAAAAAGTGCCACGCCGAAAATGAGGGCAAACGCCACGGAGCCATAGATGGCGGCATTTTTCATTTTGCTTTCCTTTGCCTCCAGTTTTTTAATCTCCTCTTCGGTCATGGTTTCTTTTTTCTTTTTATCCTCTTCTTCTTCAATATCAAAAAATTCTGCAGAATACATCAGCGCCTTTGTGCCGATGACTAAGGATTCTACAAAGCTAATCACACCGCGGAGAATGGGGAGTTTTAAAAATTTCCATTTCTGCAAAATAGAGGCAATGGGCTTTTTATCTACCACAATTTCACCATCGGGAGTTCTGACCGCTGTTGCAATCTCCTTAGGGCCGCGCATCATAACACCCTCAATCACCGCCTGACCGCCGATGCTTGTAATGTGACACTGTTGTTTATTTTCCATGTATTTAAATTCCTTTCAAGACACTTTCCTTTATTGTAACATACCCAATCCTTAAATTCAACATTTTTTCTGTGACTGTTTTGTAAACATTAAAACCCTTGGCGCCTCTATTTTCTTTCCTGAAACTATTGATTGAATTCCCTATTTGTGATATAATAAAATGGTAAATTTGAATGGCAAAGGGTGATTTTTGTGAAATTGTCAGAAGTTTTTAATTCCCATAAGCTTTCTTTATCTTTTGAGGTTTTTCCTCCGAAGACGGATACGGCATTTGATTCTGTGAAAACCGCAACGGAGGAAATTGCAAAGCTGCACCCATCTTTTATGAGCGTTACCTACGGTGCCGGCGGCGGCACCAGCCGGTATACCTTAGAAATTGCGAAAAATATTAAATCTACATACGGGGTGCCCACCCTTGCCCATTTGACCTGCGTTTCTTCTACTAAGGAAATAGTGCTTTCAAAAATTGAAGAGATGAAAAATGCAGGCATCCAGAACGTTATGGCGCTGCGGGGTGACTTAACGCCGGAGCTTGAAGCAAGCGACAGAACCACCTGGTGCTATCGCCACGCCATTGATTTAATTCACGATATTAAAGCCTCCGGCGCTGATTTTTGCATCGGCGGTGCCTGCTATCCTGAAATTCATCCGGAAAGCCGTGACCAAAAGGAAGATATTAAGTACTTAAAAGAAAAAGTTGACGCCGGTTGCTCCTTTTTGACCACCCAGATGTTTTTTGATAATAATTTATTATATAACTTTTTATACAAAATTCGGGAAGCAGGGATTTTAGTCCCCATTATTCCCGGTATTATGCCCATTACCAATGCAAATCAGGTAGAGCGCGCAATGAAGCTTTCCGGCTCCTTTATGCCCCAGCGGTTTAAGAGCCTGGTGGATAAGTTCGGCACCTCGCCTTCCGCCATGAAACAGGCAGGCATTGCCTATGCCACCGACCAGATTATTGACCTGTTTGCCAACGGCATTACAAATGTGCATGTATATTCTATGAACAAGCCGGATGTGGCAGAAAAAATTCAGCAGAATCTGTCTGATATTTTAGGGTAGCGCCATGAATACTGTGTTTTTAAAGAGCTTTGCGCCACCCCCGGTTGACCGGCTAGAGGTTTTGCGGTATGCCGGCGTGAAAGAACCATCACCGGAGACAGAGGCGTTACTTGATGATAGTTTACAAGAAGCAGAAGGCGTTTTTTCCTATGCTGTGTGCTATCGGGAGTTTCCTGTTTCATTTTGTGACGGAGTTTGTGACCTTTCCTTTGCCAAAACGGAATCAAAAGACCTTTTTAAAAATCTCTCCGGCTCTACCAGCGTTGTTCTGTTTGCTGCCACCGTGGGCATCACGCTTGACCGGTTAGTTTCAAGATATTCTAAAATATCGCCGGCACGGGCGCTGATGCTAAACGCCATTGGGGCAGAGCGAATTGAAAGCCTGTGCAACGCATTTAATCAGGAGATTACGAAGGAAAAAAAAGCCCTTGGGCTTTTCACCACGCCCCGGTTCAGCCCCGGCTATGGGGATTTACCCCTTGCCTTACAAAAGGATATTTTTGCGGTGCTGGACTGTCCGCGGAAAATTGGCCTAACCTTAAATGAAAGTCTTATAATGAGTCCCACAAAATCGGTCACCGCCCTAATCGGCGTGACGCCTTGCGATAGAAAAAATACAAAAGACCGCCCTTGCTCCGGTTGTAGTAAGGCGGACTGTGCTTTTAGGAGAACAATATGAACATTACAGAGTATTTACAAAACAATCTTGTATATTTAGACGGCGGCATGGGTACGCTTTTGCAAGAACAAGGGCTCATGCCCGGGGAACTGCCGGAGCGGTGGAATCTTTCTCATCCTGATGTGATTACTAAAATCCATCGGGATTATTATGATGCCGGCAGCAACGTGGTCAGCACCAATACCTTTGGAGCAAATCTTTTAAAATTTTCTCATGAGGAACTAAAAAATATTATTAAAGCCGCTGTGGAAAATGCCAGACGGGCGGCAGAAGAGAGCGCCGGCACCCAAAAAAAATGGGTGGCGCTGGATATTGGCCCTTCCGGCAGAATGCTTGCGCCCTACGGCGATTTTGATTTTGAAGATGCGGTTTCTCTCTTTGCAGAAACCGTAAAACTTGGTGTTTTGTGCGGCGTTGATTTAATCTTGATTGAAACCATGAATGACAGCTACGAAACCAAGGCGGCGCTCCTTGCCGCAAAAGAAAATAGCAATCTGCCGGTGTTTGTTTCAAACGCCTATGGCTCTGACGGCAAGCTGATGACCGGTGCCTCCCCTGCTGCCATGGTCTCTTTGCTGGAGGGCATGGGCGCGGATGCCATTGGCGTGAATTGTTCTTTAGGACCTAAAGCACTTTCTCCCATTGTGGAAGAATATTTAAAATATTCTTCTCTGCCGGTTTTGGTAAAGCCCAATGCCGGCTTGCCGAAAGCGGTAGATGGTAAAACAATATATGATGTTTCGGCAGAAGAGTTTACAGATGAAGTTTGCGATATGATAAAAGCCGGCGTCAGAATCTGTGGCGGTTGCTGCGGCACAACGCCAGATTATATTGCCTCTTTGTGCAGGCTTTCCGGCGGCATTATGCCAAGGCCAATCTTAGAAAAAGAACTGACCATGGTTTCTTCTTATACCCATGCTGTAGTCTTTCACCAAACGCCGGTTTTAATTGGAGAGCGAATTAACCCCACAGGCAAAAAACGGTTTAAAGAAGCCCTGAAAAAAAATGAAATTGACTATATATTAAAAGAAGGCATTGCCCAGCAGGAAAAAGGTGTGGATATTTTAGACGTTAACGTCGGTCTGCCTGAAATTGACGAGGTTTTCATGCTGAAAACTGCTGTTTGCCAACTGCAGGCTGTGGTCGACCTGCCTTTGCAGATTGACACCGCTGACCCCGTTGCCATGGAGGCTGCCCTGCGTCGGTATAACGGAAAAGCCATGATTAATTCCGTAAACGGCAAAAAAGAAAGCATGGATGCCGTGTTCCCTCTGGTGAAAAAATACGGAGGCTTGGTGGTTGCCCTCACCTTAGATGAAAATGGCATTCCCGATACTGCCAATGAACGGGTGATGATTGCAGAGCGTATCTTAGCCGAAGCCGCAAAATACGGCATTTCGAAAAAGAATCTTATATTTGACCCCTTGGCGCTGACCATCAGTGCGGATGACAAATCCGGAAGAGAAACTTTAAAAGCCGTTCGCATGATTAAAACACTGCTTGAGTGCCATACCTCTTTAGGGGTTTCCAATGTATCCTTCGGTCTTCCCCGGCGGGATATTATAAACAGCACTTTTTTTGCTCTGGCATTGCAAAACGGATTGTCTGCTGCCATTATGAATCCTTATTCTGATGATATGCTCAAAAGCTATTATGCTTTTTTAGCTCTCTCAGGGCAGGACAAAAACTGCAGCCGTTTTATAGAATTTGCTGAAACTCTGCCACAGCCGGAATCGGTGGCAGTACAAAAAACAAAAAAAACAGAAGCAGAATATGCCTCAGAGCTGCAAAAAAACATTATAAAAGGCTTAAAGGATGCTTCAGGAGCCTTGACAAAAGTGCTGCTTAAAAGCGAAAATCCCCTAGATATTATTCAAAATGAAATTATTCCTGCTCTTGACATTGTGGGAAAAGGCTATGAAGAAAAAAAAGTGTATCTCCCGCAGCTTTTAATGAGTGCAGAAGCGGCAAAAGCTGCCTTTGAGGTTATTAAGGAAAGTATGCCGGAAAGCACCGACGCAAATAAATGCACCTTTGTGTTAGCAACAGTGCAAGGGGATATTCATGATATTGGAAAAAATATTGTGAAGCTTTTACTTGAAAACTACGGCTTTGCAGTAATAGATTTAGGCAGGGATGTACCCCCTGAGGTGATTGTATCTGAGGTTGAAAAACAACATGCACCCATAGCAGGACTCAGCGCCTTGATGACCACAACAGTGCCGGCAATGGAAGAAACCATTAAGCATTTGCGCAATAAAACACCTTGGTGTAAAATTATTGTCGGCGGTGCGGTGCTGAATCCGGAATATGCCCAAGCCATTGGTGCTGATTTTTACGCAAAAGACGGCATGGAAGCTGTTCGGATTGCAGATAATATCTATCAGGAATTAAACTGAATACATAAATAAGGAGGGCGCAGAGACCCTCCCCTTCAAAAGATTCCAATCAATTATAATATGTAGGGGTTGGGTTCCATCCCCACCCATTTTTTTATGATTACACTCACCTACTAAAAAAGCCGCCTGCTGCTGGCGGCTTTTTTTATATTCTCTACACATATTTTCGTCAGGAACAAGCCCCTGCCCTTCCTATCTCTCAATTTTTTATCAGTTTCTGATAAAGCATCCGGTGCTCTGTAATCTGCAATGGAAAGGTAAGATTCCATTTCTTCATCTGTCTCCGGCGGGGTTTGAATTAAACCGGTACATTCATGTGCCGATACTGCATTACCTAAATCTAAATGGTCATATTCTCGTTCAATTTTATTTTTTGGTTCTTTTTTTTCCATACAATCATCTCCTTATAATTATTTTTTCTTCTATATAATAAGTTATGCAAAAATAGCTGTTTTGGTTTTCATATTTTAATTTCCTTTAACATTCTTTCTCTTTTTTTTACAAATAATTGTAGAAATTTATAAAGGTTCTTCCCTTTTTTGTGATTTTATGATAGAATTATAGTATGTGGTAAATAAATTGATTTAATAACAGGGTTGTTAATAATTTTTTTACGGTTTTATGGGGTTTTTCGCACTTTTTCTATTCTTATTTTTTCTTTAAAACCCTTAAATACTCCGGCTTACAAGAGTTTTCAACAGGATGCTTGTTTACTTTCTGTTACTTTATGTCTATAACTGTGTTAATAGATTTTTTATTTACATTTTTTGTAAATTTATAATAGGCAACCTGTGGATTACTTTTTTTACTAACATTTTATTAACAGACTTATACATAGGCAAAAATCCCATAGCAGTGGGACAAATTAAAGTTTTACACAGTTTTAACACCCCTTAATACGACTATGACTATATAATATATATTTCTTTATTATAAAAGGAGATTAAAAAAATGAAATTTAATTGCAGACGGTCTGACTTGTTAGACGCCGTTAATCTGGTTGAACGAGCTGTTGCTACGCGCAGCACCATGAACATCTTAGAAGGTATTTTTATTGAAGCAAAAGAAAATGAAATCCGCTTTTTAGGCAATAACTTAGAGCTTTGTATTGACTGCTCCATTCCCGGTACGGTTTCTAAAACCGGTAGCTGTGTTGTGAAAGCCAATCTTTTTTCTGATGCTGTAAAAAAACTACCTGTAACTGCAGATGATGCTTCTATTGAAGTGAATGAATCCAATGTCATTTTACTTTCCTGCGGTAATGCAAAATTCAATTTTTCAACAGCTTCTGCTGATGAATTTCCGCGTCCTCAGGAAATACTCGCAAATGATGAATTTTCCATTAAAGAATCTTTACTAAAAAACATGATTCGTCAAACGGTGTATGCCATTTCTCAGAATGATTCCAAACCTTTTTTAACCGGTATTTTATTTGACATGAAAGATGGTATTTTAAACGTTGTCGGCTGTGACGGCTTCCGTTTAGCAATCCGCCGGGAAGAAACAAATCATAACAGTGCTTTAAAATTTATCATGCAGGGTAAAACCGCAAGAGAGCTCTTATCACTATTAGGTGAATCGGATTTTGAAGTTAAAATTAAAGTCAGCGATAAGCAGGCACAGCTGACACTTAAGAACTGTATTGTAACAACCCGTTTGGTTGATGGTGAATATTTAAATTATGAAGGCATTGCAAAGCATGAAAATACCCTTTATGTGGTAGCAGATACCAAAAGCATTTTAGATTCTGTTGACCGCGCTTCTTTAATTGCCAGCGAGGCTGTGAAAGCCCATGTACTTTTACACATTGAGGACGGTCAGGTTAACATTAACTGTGAAACCGTTTTAGGTCAGGTTAAAGATAGATTTGAAGTTTCCATGCAGGGTGAACCCATTGAAATTGCTTTTAATCCCCGTTATTTATTAGAAGCGTTTAAAAATGTTGACTGCAAGGAAATTAAATTAACGTTCTCAACAGCGTTAAACCCTGTTGTCATTCAGCCGGTTGAAGGAAACAGCTTCCATTATATTGTTCTGCCGGTGAGATTGCACTAATGAACATTAAAGAAACCATTATAGTTGAAGGAAAATATGACAAAATCAGACTTTCTTCGTTAATTAATGCTAACATCATTCAAACTGACGGGTTTATGATTTTTAAAAATAAAGAAATGATGCAATTACTATCCCGTTTAGCTGATGAAACTGGCTTGATTATTTTAACAGATTCAGACAGTGCCGGTTTTAAAATAAGAAATTATATTAAAAGTTGTCTTGCCGGTAAGAATGTTAAACACGCTTTTATACCTTCTGTGTCAGGAAAAGAAAAACGAAAAGTAAATCCCGGAAAAGAAGGGCTTTTAGGTGTTGAAGGCATGCGTGATGAACAGCTTTTAAAAGCACTTTCTGATATTGGCTATGAAACATTTGAAAATAAGGAAAAAATTACCAAATTTGATTTTTTTGCCATGGGTTTGTCCGGTGGCAATGAAAGTAAAATGATGCGTGAAAAACTGGCAGAACACCTTGCTCTACCCCGCCGGTTATCTGCCAATATGCTTTTAGATGTGATTAATAGCTTATATACAAAAGAAAAGTTTTTAGAATTATTTAATGAATTCCTCCATATATTGTAGTACTTACAGTCTATGGAGGTTTTTTATGAAGTCCGCAATTATTCACTTTGAGCCGGTGTTTTCACGATGGGATCAAAGTTTATTTACAAGAAAAGCATTTAAAAATGTAAAATCAGAAATAAATGTTAATGATAAACAAATTTTAATTTATAATATACCTGTATGGAAAGAAAAACCTTCAGAGAAAATGATGCTTCGGTTTATTTCTTATTTAAAGAAAGAAGAAATTGATACTATTCTCTTATCAGACAGTGCAGAAGCTCTTTCCATTAGTCATGTATTAAAAAAACATTTTAAAATATTTAATGGTAGCTTTGTTATAAATTATAAGCTTTATGATATACTAAGAAAATGTGCTGAAGGCCACAGTTTAGAACTTTCTGAGAGTACGCTTGTCCTTTTAACAAGTCAGCCGGAAAAAGCAAAAGAATTTATTTTAAAAATTTATAAACATATAAAAAGAATTAAGATAAAAACAGAAAAACCCGAAATTTTCTCTGAATTATCATCTTTTTTTCTGTATGAGTATGGATTATTTATAGAAGTGAGTAAACAGACAGAAAAAAAAGAATCTGAGCTTTTTATTTATATAGATGGGTTGCTTGATTCAGCTAATTTATATTTAGGCGATGCAAAACAGACAGAAATAATTTTTAATGGAAAAAATTTATTTAAAGAGATAAAAAAATATAAAAAATTAAATCAGATAACCCTGGAGTTCTTGATTTATCAGTTCTGCGGAAAGTTATCTCACCAAAATATTAAGCTATTTTTTAAGACATATCCGGTACGTATCATAAAATTAATAAAATAATGATTGACAAACAGCCTATTTTTGTTTATAATAGATAACTAAAGAATTATAATACGTTGAAAGGGATGACTAATATGTCTGAAAAGACGGTCTTTCTCACATACGAGGGATTAAAAGAAAGAGAGCGTGAGTTAGAGTATTTAAAAACAGAAAAAAGAAAAGAAATTTCTGAAAAAATCAAGGTTGCACTTGGTTTTGGTGATTTATCAGAAAATGCAGAATATGATGAAGCAAAGAATGAACAGGCCGAAGTTGAACTGAAAATAGTAAAGTTAGAAAAAATGCTGAAAAATGCAAAAGTTATAGATGAGGAAGAGATTTCTACAGATGTTGTATCGATGGGTATTAAGGTTAAGGTATTAGACATAGATATGGAAGAAGAAGAGGAATACCATATTGTAGGTTCTGAAGAGGCAAACCCCATGGAAAATAAAATTTCTGATGAATCTCCGGTAGGCAGAGCTTTAATAGGTGCAAAGGTTGGCGATGTAGTTACCGTAGAGGCTCCAAATGGCTCATTCGAGATGAAAATTTTAGAAATAAGCAAATAATGTTTCATGTGAAACAAAAACCCTTGTAAAGAATTTTACAAGGGTTTTTTGCTTATATTGTTTCACATGAAACAGTGTAAAAAATTCTTGAAAAAGTATAAATTCTATGGTAAAATAGAATATATCAAATTCCAATTGCAGAAAGGAATGATTATATATAATGGCTAAGATAATTGCTGTAGCAAACCAGAAAGGCGGCGTGGGAAAAACCACAACTGCTGTTAATTTGGCAGCCTGCATTGGAACACTGAAAAAAAAGGTTTTATTGATAGACTTTGACCCTCAGGGAAATGCTTCAAGCGGCGCGGGCGTAGATAAAGACTCTATTTCAGCATCTGTTTATGATGTATTAATCAATCAAACGCCGGTTACAGAGGTTATGGTTGAGACAAAATCTAAAAATTTATGGGTGTGCCCTGCAAACATAGACCTTGCCGGTGCTGAGGTTGAGCTGGTTTCGATGGAAAATAGAAATGAGCTGTTAAAACGTGGTCTTTCTACTGTTTTAGATGATTTTGATTATATTATCATTGATTGTCCGCCATCACTCGGTTTACTGACACTAAATGCATTTGCTGCGGCTGATAGCTTACTGATTCCTATTCAATGTGAATATTACGCCTTAGAGGGGCTTTCTATGATGGTACAAACCGTTAAAAGCCTGAAAAAAAGCGTCAATCCCAATCTTTGTTTTGAGGGCGTTTTACTTACGATGTATGATTCCAGAACAAATCTTTCCAATCAGGTTATGGAAGAAGTAAAAAAATTCTTTCCTGACAGCGTGTGTAAAACCGTAATTCCACGAAATGTGCGGCTTTCTGAAGCCCCGGGATACGGCGAACCTATTATCACATATGATAAGTTTTCAAAAGGTGCACGCAGCTACTTAAAGCTTGCGAAGGAAATTGTGAAAAACAACGAAAATAAGGAGCCGGAAACGTTATGAAAAAGGGATTAGGAAAAGGTCTTGGTGCCTTAATGAATACAGATGAAGCAATTGATGTAACACAGGAACAAACCATAACTCTCAAAATATCACAAATAGAGCCGAATAAGGAACAGCCCAGAACGGAATTTGACGCTGAAAAACTGAAAACCTTGTCTGATTCCATCAAAAAATATGGTGTTCTGCAGCCAATTGTGGTAAAAAAGCTTGATAACGGTTTTTATAAAATAATTGCCGGTGAACGCAGATGGCGTGCAGCAAAAATGGCAGGACTCAAGCAAATTCCTGTTGTTATCCGTGATTTTGATGATCAGGAAACCATGGAAATTGCCTTAGTTGAGAACCTGCAAAGAGAAAATTTGAATCCTTTTGAAGAAGCAAGAGGCTATAAAGAATTAATGGATTTATTCTCTATGACGCAGGAGCAGGTGGCACAAAAGGTAGGAAAAAGCCGGTCTGCCGTTGCAAACAGTGTTCGTTTATTGTCACTTTGTACTGAAATTAAAGAACTGGTGCTTAAAAAAGAACTAACGGTAGGTCATGTTCGGGCACTTTTAGCAACAGATAATGAAGGTGTTCAAATCATGGCAGCAAGAAAAATTGTGGAAGACGGATTAAACGTTCGCCAAACCGAAGCTTATATAAAATTTTTATTGCAGGAGAAAAAGCCGAAAAAGAAAAATCCGGTTGATGAAGAAATGCGCCGTTATTTAGCAAGCATAGAAACAAAGCTTTCAAAATCTTTAGGTACCAAGGTTAAAATTCAAAATAAAAAGAACCGTGGTAAAATTGAGATTGAATATTATAATAATGAAGATTTTGAGAGAATTATGAATAAAATTGTCTAATTTGTAAAATTATGGGAGCTTAAAAATGGCCCATAAGCATGTTTTTAAAAAATTAGAATAATGTTTCATTAAAATAAAATTAAATTCAAAAAATATGCGATTTTAAGCGTTTTTTAAAAAGTAAAAAGGAGAAAAGAATTAATTTATGGAAATTTTCGGATATTTTATTCCTATGAAAATACTGCTCATGTCATGTGCCGGTGTTTGCCTTTTGGCATTTTTGTTTGCGTTCATTGCATTCATTATGTCTGTTCGTGCTAAGATTCGTTATAAAAAAATTTTGCGAGATGGTGCCGGTCGTGACATAACAGAGGCAATTGTTAATTATTATGAAAAATGTGCCGATATTATGCAAAATTACAATCAGGCAGAAGAAAGACTTAAAAAGCTTGAACGTGAATCAAAAGCATGTGTTAAAAAAATTGGTTCCATCCGTTACAATGCATTTGGCGGCAATAATGGAAACCTAAGTTTTGCAGCTGCTGTTTTAGATGATTCAGATACCGGTTTTGTTATTAACGGTGTGTATACCAGTCAACAAACAGCAACGTATTTAAAACCTATTAATAAAGGTACTTCAGTTTTTGAACTGACAGAAGAAGATATGGAAGCAATAAAAACCGCAAAATTAAATTATCAAAGAAACATAGAGAGATAATGTGAGAAAGGGAGAAAAACATGCTTGACATTAAATTAATCAGACAAGAACCTGAAAAAGTAAAGGCAGCATTGGCTCGCCGTAAGGAAGAAGATAAAATTGATGAGCTTTTGGCACTCGACAGCCAGCGCCGTGATGCACTCTATGAGGCAGAACAGCTAAAGAGCAAGCAGAACGCTGTCAGCAAGCAGATTCCTCAGATTAAAAAAGAGGGTGGCGATGTAGCCCCCATTTTTGAAGAGATGAAGAAATTATCTGAAGAAATTAAAGCGCTTGATGCAAAAGTTCGTGAGCTTGAAGAAACTATTGATTCTATGATGCTGAGAATTCCCAATATCCCCAATGAAACTGTTCCTGACGGGGATACGGATGAAGACAACATTGAAATCAGAAAATTCTCTGAGCCAACTAAATTTGATTTTGAACCCCAGGCACACTGGGATTTAGGCGAAAATCTGGATATTTTAGACTTTGGAAAAGCTGCAAAAATCACCGGTGCACGCTTTACGGTATATAAAGATTTAGGTGCCCGCTTAGAGCGCGCGGTTATAAACTATTTCTTAAATATGCACACAGAAAAACACGGATATACCGAAATTTTCCCGCCCTATATGGTACACAGAAATTCCATGGTAGGCACCGGTCAGCTGCCGAAGTTTGAAGAGGATGCCTTTAAGGTTGTGGGTACTGATTATTTCTTAATTCCCACAGCAGAAGTGCCGGTAACAAACCTGTACCGTGACCAGATTCTATCAGCAGATGAGTTGCCGATTCGTCATGTGGCATATTCTGCCTGCTTCCGTGCAGAAGCCGGTTCTGCCGGTCGTGATACCCGCGGCTTAATCCGTCAGCATCAGTTTAACAAGGTAGAGCTGGTTAAATTTGCAGATCCTGAAAAGTCTTATGAAGAGTTAGAAACGCTGGTAAATGATGCAGAAAACGTTTTAAAAGGTCTGGGTTTGCCGTACCGTGTGGTTAAAATTTGTGTTGGTGATTTAGGCTTTACCGCAGCGATGAAATATGACCTTGAGGTTTGGATGCCTAGCTACGGTCGCTATGTTGAAATCTCCTCCTGCAGTAACTTTGAGGACTTCCAGGCGCGCCGTGCCGGCATTAAATTCAAGCGTTCTCCCAAGGATAAACCCCAGTTCGTTCACACCTTAAATGGCTCTGGCGTAGCTGTTGGACGTACTGTTGCTGCAATTTTGGAAAATTACCAAAACGCAGACGGTTCTGTTCGCATTCCGGAGGCTTTGATTCCGTTTATGGGTACAGATGTAATCAGACCGAAATAAGATTGAAACCTGATAAAAAGGCTGTAGCAAAGCAAAATTGCTGCAGCCTTTTTGTATATCGCTCTGTCTGTGGCGTTCCGCATGGCGCCTCTTGTAAGGGAGGCTTATGGAGATAAAATCACGCTGTCTGCTGCAAATTCAATCACAATGACCTGTGCATTTTTGTCGGTCTTTTCTCCTTTTAATAACGGCTCGGCATGTTTTATGGCAAGGCTTTTTGTTTTGGCACGCAGGGCGCCGGTTAGTGCCCAGGAAGAGTCAAACACGCTTGACACGTGGTCCTTATAATAGGCATTTTGTGTAACCATTACCTTTTCTGGCAGAACAATTTGCAGATTTTTTTTGCCATAAAGGACATCTTCATCCAATTCTACAATAATCTTTTCCAATATAATTTCATCCAATTTACCGGCACGCAGGTATACATCATATTCATTGATATTTGCTGTCAAAAAAACAAAAGCTGTTAAAAAAACGAGGATTTTTTTTAATTGTTTCTTGTGAAACAAAGCCATAAAACCCTCTAAAATTAAGGCAAAACCAAGGGTAGGAACAAAAAGACTCCGGTTGGTAATCCAAACCGTGGCTGTCATGGCATGGGGCAAAAGGGGAGCAAAAAACAGCAAAAAACCGCAGCCAAATAAGCATAAAATTTTTTGTTTTGAAGGCTTTTTTTCTTGGGGTATAAGTTTACATAAAACAAATGAAAGAAAAAGAATCATTAAGAAAACAATGATGCCCCAAAATCCTTTTGACAGTAACAATCTAATGCCCCAAAGGCTTCCTTTCAGCGATGAGCTGTGAGAAAAAACCTCACCAATTTGCTGTAAAACCCGTCGGAGATTTGGGAAAAAATTTGTCAAAAAAAAGCTGCCGGCACGGCTGCCCATTTTCCCCAAATCCCTGAAAATATAGTAATACAAAACACAAAAAAACAGGTTAATTATGGTGATTGCCGGTGCAAAAAGCAAAGCTTTGTTTCTGCTTTTACAAAAACTGAAGATAAATAAAAAAATAGCGCATAAAGCAGAAAAAACAGCAACACTTTCATAAAAACCAAAGGAAAGAATTTGAAAAAGCGTAAAGAGAAAAAAGCGGGAAACAGTCTGTTTTTTCTGCAAAAACCGGCTTAACATAAAAAGAGAGAGGGAAGCAAAAAACAAGCCGGTAATGATTCTGGTTGAAGCAGAAAGCCAATAGCGCCCCTCCATGCCTAAAGGGCAGGCAAGAAATAGTAAAAAAAAGAGGGGGGAAAGGGTCAGGTGAAAGCTTTTGGCAGTTTGGTCTAAGAAGTAGGCAGAGGCTACATGCAGGAGGGTCACAAGCAAAAGAGCCGCCCCAAAAAAAGACCGGAATTGTCCCCAGAAAACGGGATCTAAAAGGCTTGAAAAGGGCCTTGTTGCCAGTGTGCCAATGGTGGTATAAACATAAGAAACAGGCTTATAAAGCGGGTAACAGCCATATTGAATGTAATCATCTAAAATTGGAATATAGTGAAAACCATAGAAAAGATACGGCAGAAAAACAACTAAAATTAGGATTAAAAAGAAAGAGTGGTTTTGAAATTTTTTCATAATACATCTCCTGCCGTTAGTATGGGCAGCAGAGGTATTTTTATACAGAAAAAGAAAAAAGGACTGCACGGTAACAGTCCTCAATTCAGTAAGTTTTCCTTTATTACAAAGGAGGGAAAATGAAAAAGTTTGGTTGTTGTGTTTGTTGTGGTGTACTATTATGATACCATAATTCGACAGTATTTTCAATGCACGCAATTCATAAAATTGTCGAATAGAAAAATTTTCTTTTGTGAATGTTTTACAAAAATGGTTGAAAGAAGAAAATTTTTGAGCAATGGCTATGCCAAAATATAAAGGAGGCATTTGTTGACACAAATATTATATAATGGTATAATTGACACATACGGAATTTTATTAAATAAAATTCATAAAAGACGTTGTTTTTTTTGTTTTGGTGTAAAAACAGTTAATTTGTGTAAATTTTACAGGTCGTAATGTAAAGTGTATATCGGAGGGAAACGTTGTGAAAAAAGCGGTTGTTTGGTTACTTACATTGGTTTTAGTTTTCGGTTCTGTGTCGGTTTTTGCCGAAAAAGAGAAAGATGAACCGGAAATTTCGTCTGTTTCTGCCATTTTAATGCAAGAGGGAACCGGGCGGATTATGTATGAAAAAAATGCTGACAAAAAGGTATATCCCGCCAGCACGACAAAGGTTATGACGGCGATGCTTGCTATTGAAAAGCTGGACCCGGCACAAACGTTAACTGCCAGCGAAGCAGCGGTTCAGATTGACCGCGACGGCAGTAACATGGGGATTTTAAGAGGCGAAACCTTTACGGTTGAGCAGCTTTTATACGGTCTTTTGCTCCATTCGGCAAACGATGCTGCCAATGTTTTAGCAGAAGGTGTTTCAGGAAGCATTTCTGCCTTTGTTGAACTGATGAATCAGCGGGCGGCAGAAATTGGCATGAAAAATTCCCATTTTATGAATGCCCACGGCTATCATGACCCTGAACATTATACAACAGCAAGAGATATGCTGATTCTTTGCACAAAAGCCATGGAAAGCGACCTGTTTCGCAAAATTGTAGCAACACCGCAGTATGAAATTCCGCCTACAGCGCTGTATGAAGAGCCACGCATACTTTCTTCAAACAACTCTTTGTTAAATCCTATGAAGGGTCATGCATACTTATATAATGGCGCAAAGGGCATTAAAACCGGTCATACCTCTGATGCAGGCTATTGCCTGACCTCTTATGCAGAGCGAGGCGGTCTGGGGTATTTTTGTGTTACCATGAACGGGCAATATGAATACCCTGATAATGAATCATTTATCGACACCATTAAGCTGTTTAATTACGGCTTTAAAAGCTTTGCCCTAAAGAACGTGGCAGACGTTAATGAAATTGTCGCAACCCATGATGTAAAGTGGGCAAAGGGCGGCGATCAGGCAGTTTTGTCTGCGAAAGCACCGCTCGCGGTCTTGCTCCCCAAGGAGTATGACAAGGCGCTTTTAACCACAGAAATTACAATGGAAGAAAACATAAAAGCACCGGTGAAGAAGGGCGATGTTTTAGGTAAAATAGAGTATTTTTACGACGGTGAATCTGTAGGCTGTGTAGAGCTTGTAGCTGCCAAAAATGTTTCCCGCAGCTTTTTAATCATGATTTTCGGGACGCTTTGGAATTTAATCTTTAACGTTTGGGTTATGACGCCATTGACTCTGGTTGTGATTGTTCTGCTTTTGCGCAGAACGGCTGAGATGAAACGGAAGCAAAGGGCAAGAGAAAAGCAAAGAGAGAATTTTCGCAGAGAATTAAACAGATAATCGGGTTTTAGAAGGGAAAGGCGGTGTAAAAGAATTACACCGCCTTTTCTTTATACAAAAAATGCGCCGGCAAAGAGCCGACGCATGAAAAACGTACGGCTCACAATGTTGCGACACAAAGTTTATATTTCCAACAAAAGCATGCAGAAAAAAGCGTACGTTTTTGCCAAAAGACAAAAAAATACATGCTAATGTTGTGTTAACTTATTAAACTTTATGTCGCAAGGCATTTATAACATAAAAATTGCCATTTAACAAGAAAAATTCGTAGAATAAGTTTCTTCTGCCCTTGCAAGAGTCGGCAAAATATGATAGAATATAGTATATCTATGCAAAATGGCGGGAATCTGTCTTGCATATGGAAGAAAAAGGAATTTTAACAACGAGATTTACGATAAAGGAGAAAGCTATGAACACGGTCAGAAGAATTTTTGTAGAAAAGAAAAAAGGCTTTGATGTTGAAGCAACACATCTTTTTAATGACTTGAAGGATAATTTAAATCTTACCGGCTTAACCGGCGTTAAAGTCATTCAGCGCTATGATGTGCAGGGGGTTTCCGATGAAGCGTTTAAAATGGCAAGAACCTCCATCTTTAGCGAGCCACCGGTGGATGTTGTCTATGATGAAACCTATCCCATGCCTGAGGGTGCGCGTTATTTTGTAACGGCACTTTTGCCGGGTCAGTATGACCAGCGTGCAGATTCTGCGGCTGAGTGCGTGCAGTTACTAACGCAGGAAGAACGCCCCAAGGTGCAGGCTGCCCGCATTATTGTTTTAGAAGGCAATGTGACGGATAGTGACCTTTTGGCCGCTAAAAAATATTATATTAACCCTGTTGAAGCCTGGGAAGTATCTGACGAAAAGCCTGAAACGCTGGATTCTGTAGCAGAGGTTCCGGCTGATGTTGCCACCATCGATGGCTTTATTACAAAAAATGATGCTGAACTCTCTGAGCTTCTCTCCACCTATGGCTTTGCCATGGATTTTGAAGACCTTTGCTTCTGCCGTGATTATTTTAAAAATACTGAAAACCGCAACCCGTCTTTAACCGAGCTGCGTATGATTGATACCTATTGGTCTGACCATTGCCGCCACACCACCTTCTCTACCGAGGTGACAGAGATTGACACCACCGAGGCACCAAAACGTGTGAAAGATGCACTTTCTGACTACGAAGATGCAAGAAAAGCTTTGTATGTCGGCAAAAACAAGACCCTGTGCTTAATGGACCTTGCTACCATTGCTGTTAAGCAACTGAAAAAAGAAGGGTATTTAACCAAGCTTGACCAGTCAGAAGAAATCAATGCGTGCAGCATTGAGGTGACCGTGGATGTTGATGGCAAAGAGGAACCCTGGCTCATTATGTTCAAAAACGAAACCCACAACCATCCGACTGAAATTGAGCCTTTCGGCGGCGCGGCAACCTGCTTGGGCGGCGCTATTCGCGATCCATTGTCAGGTCGTTCTTATGTATATCAGGCGATGCGTGTAACCGGCTCCGGTGACCCGAGAAAGACCCTTTCTGAAACCCTACCCGGCAAGCTGATGCAACGCAAAATTACCACCGGTGCAGCAGCCGGCTACAGCTCTTACGGTAACCAGATTGGTCTTGCCACCGGTCAGGTTACAGAAATTTATGATGAGGGCTATGTTGCAAAGAGAATGGAAATCGGTGCGGTTATTGCAGCGGCGCCCAAGAAAAATGTTGTCCGTGAGCGCCCTGCTGCAGGAGATTTAGTCATCCTCTTAGGCGGCAGAACCGGCCGTGACGGTTGCGGCGGTGCTACAGGCTCTTCCAAGGCGCATGATGACCACTCCTTAGAATCCTGCGGTGCTGAGGTGCAAAAGGGTAATGCTCCTGTTGAAAGAAAGCTCCAGCGTCTGTTCCGCAAAGAAGAAGCGGCACAGCTCATCAAGCGTTGTAATGACTTTGGTGCCGGCGGCGTTTCTGTTGCTGTGGGTGAGTTGGCTGACGGTCTTTTCATTGACCTTGACAAAGTCCCCAAAAAGTATGACGGCTTAGACGGAACAGAGCTTGCCATCAGCGAATCTCAGGAACGTATGGCTGTTGTCATTGCTGAAGAAAACGAAGCAAAATTCTTTGCACTGGCAAAAGAAGAAAACTTAGAGGCAACCCGTGTTGCGGTTGTAACAGAAGAAGCACGCCTGCGTATGCAGTGGCGCGGCAAATTGATTTGTGATATCTCCAGAGAATTTTTGAATACAAACGGCGCAACCAAAAAGACAAAGGTGAAGCTTTCTGCACCCGAAACACCGGCATATTTTGCTGAGAGCGAAATAGCCGATGTTAAGGCAAAATGGCTTGATACCTTAGCAGACTTAAACGTTTGCTCACAGAAAGGCCTTTGTGAGCGTTTTGATGCTTCCATCGGTGCCGGCACCGTGCTGATGCCCTTTGGCGGCAAATATCAGCTGACACCGGAAGATGTAATGGCGGCAAAGGTGCCCACCGGCACAAAAACCGATACGGCCACCTTAATGTCCTTTGGCTATCAGCCCCGCCTTGCAAAAGAAAGCCCCTTTGACGGTGCGGTTTATGCTGTGGTTGAATCCTTAGCTAAAATCGTGGCTGCCGGCGGTGACAGAAAAGAAGTTTATTTAACATTCCAGGAATATTTCTGCCGTCCCGGTGAAGACCCGGCTCGTTGGGGTTTGCCCTTTGCGGCGCTCTTAGGTGCTTACCGTGCGCAGAAAGCGCTGTGCATTGGTGCCATCGGCGGTAAGGACTCTATGTCCGGCTCATTTAACGACTTAGATGTGCCCCCGACCCTGGTTTCCTTTGCAGTTGTACCCACATCTGCAAAAACCGTGGTTTCGAGTGAGCTTAAGGCAGCAGGTAATGCTCTATGGTTAATTGCCCCTGAGAGAATGGCTGACGGTCTGCCTGATTTTGACGACATGAAAGCAAAATATGATGCGCTCTACAGCCTGATTCAGTCCGGCAAGGTGCTCTCCTCTTACACAGTAAAAGAGGGCGGTATTGCAGCAGCTATCTCCAAAATGGCATTTGGTAACAAGCTTGGCGCAGAGCTTTGCGCATGCATCAAAAACTGCCTGTTTGTGCCTGATTTGGGTGCCATCATCATTGAAACTGCAGCAGATGTAGAGGTTTCCTTCGGTAAAAAGATTGGTTCAACCAACGATTCCGGCAAGATTTCAATTGACGGTGTGGCAATTTCCATTGACGAAATGCTCTCTGTTTGGAAAGCACCCTTAGAAAACATCTTCCCCACCGTTGCAAAGGCAGGCGAGGGCAGCATCCCTGCATTTAGCGGTGAAGCAAAATGCCCCATCGTTGCAAAAAATAAAGTTGCCCGTCCCCGTGTGTTTATTCCTGTATTCCCCGGGACAAACTGTGAATATGACACGGAAAAGGCGTTCCGTGAGGCAGGTGCTGAGGGAGACATTTTTGTACTGAAAAACTTAACACCTGCTGACATTACTGAGTCCGTTACCGAAATGGTAAAACGGATTCGCCAAAGCCAGATTATTATGATTCCCGGCGGTTTTTCTGCCGGTGACGAACCGGAAGGCTCCGGTAAATTCATTGCAACCGTGTTCCGTAACCCTGCAATCTGCGAGGCGGTGACAGAACTCTTAAAACAGCGTGACGGCTTAATGCTGGGTATTTGTAACGGCTTCCAGGCGTTGGTGAAGCTGGGTCTTGTGCCTTATGGTGAAATCTGCGAATTAAAAGATGATTCTCCGACGCTTACCTATAACGCCATCGGCAGACACGTTTCTCAGATGGTTTACACCCGTGTTGCTTCCTGCAAATCTCCCTGGCTGTCACTTTCAAATGTTGGCGATATTCATGCCATTCCCGTTTCTCACGGTGAGGGTCGCTTTGTGGCAAGTGAAGAATGGATTAAAAAGCTGGCTGAAAATGGTCAGATTGCAACCCAGTATGTTGACCTTAGTGGCAAGCCCACCTATGAAACTGCGTTTAACCCCAACGGCTCCGTTTGTGCCATTGAGGGCATCACCAGCCCCGACGGCAGAATTTTGGGTAAAATGGCTCACTCTGAGCGTCGTGGCGACCAGATTTCTAAAAACATTTACGGCGAGCTGGATCAAAAGATCTTTGCATCCGGTGTTGCTTATTTCAAATAATAGCTAGGAGCGTATCCTAATATGATACAAAAGCTTTCTAAAGCAGCAGAATTTATTCTAGGAAAGATTGGTACCCGTCCGGAAATTGCCTTAATTTTAGGCACCGGACTGGGTTCCTTTGCTGAGCTTTTAGAGGATGCGACTACTGTTCCTTACTCAGAAATTCCCGGCTTTCCCGTCAGCACGGCGCCTTACCACAAGGGGCAGCTGGTATCAGGTCGGCTGGGCAAAAAACAAATTGTGGTTATGCAGGGCAGAGTGCACTACTACGAGGGCTATTCCATGCACGAGGTTGCCTTTCCTGTTTGGGTTTTAAAGCTTTTAGGTGTGAAAACCCTGTTTGTGACAAATGCGGTGGGTGCCATTAACTTAGCTTACCATGTGGGTACCCTGATGATGATTTCTGACCACATCAAGTTTTTTAACGACACACCCCTCCGGGGCGAGAATATTGACGAATTTGGACCCCGTTTTTTCGATATGTCAAAGGCGTATACCCCTGGTCTGCGTGCTTTGGCAAGAGAAAAAGCAAAAGAACTTTCCATCCCCTTAGAAGAAGGGGTTTATGCCTACATGTCCGGCCCTAACTATGAAACGCCGGCAGAAATCCGTATGCTGAAAGCCTTGGGCGCCGATGTGGTGGGCATGTCCACCGTGCCGGAAGTACTCGCTGCCGTTCACAGCGGGATGGACGTTTTCGGCCTCTCTTTTTGCGTGAACATGGCGGCAGGCATTGAAAAAGAGATTAAGCATTTAGGCTTCAGCGAGGTGGCAATTAACCACTTTAAAGCACTGGTAAGTGCCATGATAGCAGAAATATAGCGGAGGAATCTATGGTAAATCAGGATCATATCAGAAATTTTTCAATTATTGCACATATTGACCACGGCAAATCCACTTTAGCTGACCGGCTTTTAGAAAAAACCGGTCTACTTACTGAGCGTGAAATGGAAGCGCAGATACTGGATAACATGGATTTGGAGCGTGAACGCGGCATTACCATTAAGGCACGTGCCGTGCGCCTTTTATATCAGGCAAAAAATGGGGAGGAATATGTTTTAAACTTGATTGACACCCCGGGCCATGTGGACTTTAACTATGAGGTTTCCCGTAGTCTTGCAGCCTGCGAGGGCGCTCTTTTGATTGTAGATGCTGCCCAAGGCATTGAGGCGCAAACGCTGGCAAACACCTACCTTGCCATAGACCATGATTTAGAGATTATGCCGGTGGTGAATAAAATTGACCTGCCGGCGGCACGCCCCGATGAGGTCATTGAAGAAATTGAAAATATTATCGGCATTCCCGCAGAGGATGCACCCCGCATTTCTGCAAAAAACGGCATTGGGATTGAAGAAGTGCTGGAACAGATTGTGGAATTGATTCCACCACCGAAGGGGGACAGCACAAAGCCCCTTTCTGCCTTGATTTTTGATAGCTTTTACGACCCCTATAAGGGTGTTATTATTTACTTCCGCGTGATGGACGGAAGCCTTTCTGCCGGCGATACCATTCGCCTGATGGCAACAAAAAAGGAATTTGAAGTGGTTGAGGTGGGTTACCTTCACCCCAACGGCTTTTTAAAGTGCGACAAGCTCTCTGCCGGTGAGGTTGGGTATTTAACCGCCTCTATCAAAAACGTGTCTGACACCCGTGTGGGTGATACAATCACTCTGGCAAATCACCCAGCGGAAGCACCCCTTGCAGGCTACAAGCAGGTGAATCCCATGGTTTTTTGCGGTATCTATCCTGCTGACGGTGCAAGATATGACGATTTGCGTGATGCTTTGTTTAAACTGCAATTAAACGACGCCTCCCTCTCGTTTGAGCCGGAAACCTCTGTGGCGCTGGGCTTTGGCTTTCGTTGCGGCTTTTTGGGCCTGCTTCATATGGAGATTATTCAGGAGCGTTTAGAGAGAGAATATAACCTCGATTTAGTAACCACCGCCCCGAGTGTTGTGTATCGAATTAAAAAGACAAACGGTGAGGAAATGTGGATTTCTAACCCCACCAATATGCCCTCCGGCAGTGAAATTTTGTATATGGAAGAGCCGATGGTGAAAGCTGACATTATGACCCCCACCGAGTTTGTGGGCAGCGTTATGGAGCTTTGTCAGGACCGCCGCGGTATTTACCATAACATGACTTATATTGATTCCGGTCGTGCCCAGTTGCATTATGATTTGCCGCTGAACGAAATTATTTATGACTTTTTTGATGCGTTAAAATCCCGCACTCGTGGGTACGCCAGCTTTGATTATGAGCTTTCAGGCTATGAAAAATCTGATCTTGTGAAGCTGGATATATTATTAAACGGCGATATGGTAGATGCCCTTTCCTTTATTGTGCATTCTACCAAGTCTTATGCCCGTGGCAGAAAGATTGCCGAAAAGTTAAAAGCCGCCATTCCCCGCCAGTTGTTTGAAATTCCCATTCAGGCGGCAATTGGGAATAAAATTATTGCCAGAGAAACGGTTAAAGCTATGCGCAAAGACGTGCTTGCTAAATGTTACGGCGGTGACATCACCCGTAAGAAAAAATTGTTGGAAAAACAGAAAGAGGGTAAAAAACGGATGCGTCAGGTGGGCAGCGTAGAGGTGCCGCAGGAGGCATTTATGTCCGTTTTGAAGCTGGATGAATAAGATGACAGGAATTTATATTCACTTTCCCTTTTGCAAACAAAAATGCCGCTACTGCGACTTTGTTTCCTACCCCGGTAAACTATCCGAGGGGGAGTGCTATGTTGATGCGCTTATTTCTGAAATGGAAGCCTATCGCGGTGCATTAGTTGATACCGTCTATTTAGGCGGTGGAACGCCCACGGCGCTGGCACCATCACTACTGTCTAAGGTGCTGTCTCGTGTGGCGTCTTCTTTTTCTTTGGCAGAAAATTGCGAGATTACCGTTGAGGCAAACCCCGGCACTTGTGATAAAAACACGTTTTCGTGTTTGGCTTCCTGCGGCGTGAACCGTGTAAGCCTTGGGGTGCAGTCTTTTTCTGATTTTGAGCTGTCTCTTTTGGGGCGGATTCACACAAAAAAAGATGTGTATGAAGCCGTTGATGCCATTCGCTTTGCCGGTATCAAAAATATAAGTCTTGATTTAATGTTTTCCATTCCGGGGCAAACGAGAGAGAGCCTTTATGATAGCCTTTATCAGGCGGTTTCCCTCTTGCCGGAGCATCTTTCCTGCTATTCCTTAATTCTCTGTGAGGGCACGGCTATGTATGAAGCAAATGAGCGGGGCGAGCTTGCGCTTCCTGATGAGGATGAGGACAGAGACCGCTATGCTCTTTTGGTGGAATTTTTAAAAAATCACGGCTATGACCGTTACGAAATTTCTAATTTTGCCCGAGGCGGCAAAATTTCTCGTCATAACACAAAGTACTGGACTCGCGCCCCATACATTGGCTTGGGTGCGGCAGCACATTCTTTTTATGAAAACTGCCGCTATGAGAATCCTTCCGATTTGCTTGCATATTATAAACAGGTGGGGAATAAAATCTTGCCGAAAGGTGAAAAGATAACGGAAAAGGACGCCATGGCAGAGTTTATGTTCTTAGGTCTTAGGCAGACAGAAATCGGCGTATCCCGAAGCGAATTTTTAAGATGCTTTGGAAAAAGCTTAGACGAAATTTTTGGCAGAACAGTGCAAAGGCTTTGTGCTCTTAAGCTTTTAGACGATTCAGGTGACAGAATCCGGCTGACAGACCGTGGCATTGACGTGTCGAATGCTGTTTTTTGTGAATTTATTTAAAAGGAAGATTCCGCAATGAAAAAAAAGTGGTTCCGTCTGCTGTTTCGGCGGCGGGTGTTTGTCATTTTTTTATTGATTTTACAAGTGGCGCTGATGCTTATGACCATTTACAGCTCCAGCCAGACCTATCAATGGATTTCTAATCTTTTATCCCTTTTAAGCGTTGTGGTGGTGCTCCATGTGATTTCCACAGCCAAGCGTGCACCCTATAAGCTCCTTTGGTCGGTTGTGATTCTGACGTTTCCGTTGTTTGGCGGGCTTATGTACCTTATGGTGCGCCTGCAGGGCATGACCATGGCGTTTAAAAAGCATTTGGGGCGGGCAGAGGCGGCTCTTAAACCCCGCTTTATGCCAAGCTCTGCAGTAAAGGAGGCTTTTTTAGAGCTACATCCTGATTACGCCAACCAATGCCGCTACCTGACAGATGCCTGCTTATTCCCGGTTTACCACAACGATTCGGCAACATATTTAACGCCCGGCGAAGAAAAATTTCAGGCGTTGCTCCATGCCCTTTCTCAGGCAGAGCGGTTCATTTTTTTGGAATATTTTATTATTGAAGAGGGCAAAATGTGGAATTCTATTTTAGAAATTCTGCAAAAAAAGGCAAAGGAAGGGGTAGAAGTTCGTCTGATTTATGACGATTTGGGTTGCTTTTTGCTTTTGCCTTACGATTACGAAAAAAAGCTTGCGGGGATGGGCATCCGTTGTGTGGTCTTTAACAAATTCCGTCCGGCACTTTCCACCCTGCAAAACCATCGCGACCACAGAAAAATTGCGGTGATAGACGGCAAATGGGCATTTTGCGGCGGCGTGAACCTTGCTGACGAATATATTAATGAAAAAACCCGCTATGGGCACTGGAAGGATGCGACTCTGCAGCTTTCCGGTCCCGCGGTGGATAGCTATACCTATATGTTTTTAACCCTCTGGCAGGCTCTCACCGGTGAGGAAACAGATGTCACCTGCTATCTTGCGCCAAAGGGTAACAGTGAAGAATCAGACGGGTATGTAATTCCCTATTGCGACAAGCCGGTGGATGATGAATATGTCAGCGAAAAGGTGTATTTAAATGTAATCAACGGAGCAAGACGGTATTTGTATATTGAAACGCCCTATTTAATTATTGATGACAGCATGGTTTCTGCGCTGATTCTGGCGGCAAAAAACGGCGTTGATGTAAAAATTATGACCCCGGGGATGCCGGATAAGTGGTATGTTCACATGACCACCCAATCCTATTACCATGAGCTGCTATCAGGCGGTGTTAAAATTTATGAGTATAGTCCCGGCTTTTTACACGCAAAGGTTATGGTGGCAGATGATGCGGTGGCAACGGTGGGCACGGTGAATTTAGACTATCGCAGCCTCTATCTCCATTTTGAATGCGGTACATGGCTGTGTGACAGTCAGGCAATTCCTGCCATTAGGAACGATTTTGAAAAAACTTTAAAAGTCTGCAAGGAAATTACGCGAAAGGACTGCAAAAGCGGCTTTTTCCGGCGGCTTCTGCAAAGCCTGCTTCGGCTGCTTGCACCTTTAATGTAAAGTGATGTGAGAAAATGAAAATCATAAAAATAAATGAAAACGACAGCGGTCAGCGTGTGGATAAGTTTTTATCCAAGATTCTGACCGGCATGCCCAAAAGCCTTTTATATAAGCAACTGCGAAAAAAGCGGGTCAAGCGAAATAAAAAAGCGCTTGCAGCACAGGATGTTCTGTCCTGCGGCGATGAACTGTATCTCTACATCAATGATGAATTTTTTGGCGAAGCTAAAGAGATTACAGCCACCGGCGAGGGGCTTTTGGTTGTGTATGAGGACGAGAATATTGTAGTGTGCGAAAAACCTGCCGGGCAGCCGTCCCATGGGGGAGAAGATTCTTTGCTTTCGCAGATTCAGGGATATTTGTATGCAAAAGGCGTCTATGACCCAAAGGCCGAAAACAGCTTTGCGCCGGCGCTTTCCAACCGATTAGACAGAAACACCAGGGGGCTATGCCTGGCGGCAAAAAATGCGGCAGCCCAGAAAAAACTGAACGAAAAAATAAAGAATCACGAAGTAACAAAGCGATATCGCTGTGTTCTTTGTGGTGAAATAGAGAAAAAATCCGGCAGACTGAGGCATTATCTTGTCTCTGATGAAACAGAAAACCGCGTCCGGGTGGCAAAAAAAGAATCAGCCGGTGCCAAAGAAGCGATTTTAGAGTATCGAGTGCTTGCGGCTAAGAACGGCAAGAGCCTGTTAGAGGTTACACTGCTTACCGGCAGAAAACACCAGATTCGCGTGCAGTTTTCCCACGTGGGGCATCCCCTCTTGGGTGATACCAAATACGGTGCACCGAGGGATAAAGATTTTCGTTATCAGGCACTGTGCGCCTATAGTCTGACCTTTGATTTTAAAGGCGATAACGGCGTTTTGGAAAATTTAAAAGGAAAAACGGTTTCCATAGCGGAGAATGTGTTTGAAGATGTGTTGTAAAAAAGGCTCGTTGAGGACGCCGAACCCTACAATGCTATAGAAATGTTGCGGGGGTCGTGCAAGGAATGGCGTTTACGATATTCCGGTTGCGGCGCATCGTAAACGCTGCGCCCTACAATACCTATGTGTAGCAAAACTGTATGGGAGGGTCTCTGTGCCTCCCGAAAAACGGGCAGGGATGGAACCCCGCCCCTACAATCAATAATTCTTCTCTCTAATCTCAAAATAACTCTGCGGGTGGCTGCAAACAGGGCAAACCCCCGGCGCTTCTTTTCCGGTATGAATGTGACCGCAGTTGCGGCAAATCCAGGCTTGTTCCGTCAAACGCGTAAATACCTGTTTTTGCTCTAAATTGGTAATCAGGGCACGAAAACGTTCCTCGTGCTCTTTTTCAATTCTTGCGACCATAGCAAAAAGCTGAGCAATGGAATCAAAACCTTCTTCTTTTGCGGTTTTTTCAAATTCGGCATACATCTCGGTCCATTCGCTGTTTTCCCCTGCGGCGGCATCAGCAAGATTTTTTGCAGTTCCCCCAATACCACCTAAAAGCTTAAACCAGATTTTTGCGTGGGCTTTTTCGTTGTCTGCAGTTTGTCTGAAAATGCCGGCAATCTGCTCATAACCCTCGTTCTCGGCGACAGAGGCAAAATAAGTATATTTGTTTCTTGCCTGAGATTCGCCGGCAAAGGCAGTTCGTAGATTTTGCTCGGTTTTAGTTCCGGCTAAATTCATATTTTTCATCCTTTCCAATGGTATTTTCTGTTAGTTTTACCTTATTTTTTAAATTTATTCCCGTTGAAAAAAGCCGGTTTAGCGTTTTGTCGATGAATTGCCGGTTTCCGCCGGTTTCCATCAGAAGAGAAGACTTTGTAGAAGTAATTTTGTAATGTTATGCATATTTCTCTGTTACGGAGAAAGAATAGGAAAAAAATATTAAAAAACTTTCAAAAAAGTGTTGACAAACCTTTTTTAAGGTGCTATAATATAATTCCGTGCTGAGGCGAAAGTTAATGCACACCGAACCTTGAAAATTAAACAGAGCAGGCTCTAAATAATTCATTTGAGTAATTTTGGAACAATCCAAACAATAAGTCAGTATTGACTGGCTAGGAGATTATATGTCCGTTTTGGACTTATGATACAAACTTTATAGAGAGTTTGATCCTGGCTCAGGACGAAC
>JAFWAT010000037.1 GCA_017507525.1 Clostridia bacterium
AAAAGGCAAGAACTTTAATCCCCGTATAAGCACTCATAAGGTAACTGATAATACGGAAATCACTCTTGTTGAGCCTCCTTGCGGAAGTAATACAATCATCATAAAAAGCAATGATAAGGTTTTATTTGTTGATAGCGGATACGCTTGCTACAGCGATGAAATGCTTGAGGTTTTCAAAAAGATACTTCCTGAGTTTGATCCTATGGAAAAGACAATCCTTGTAACTCATGCGGATGTTGACCACTGCGGACTTCTTCCGATGTTTGATAAGGTGATTGCAAGCACAAAAACAGCTAATTGTCTTGTAAATGAATATGAAGGCAAGGACGGATACAGAGAATCGAATCCTCTCCATAAGCCTTATATAAATATTTGCAAAATTCTGACTTCATATAAAACTGTAAATCCTCAGAAGATAACTGTAATGTGGAATGATGTGGAAAATCTTACAGAACCGCTTACACAGATTGGTTTCTTTGACTTTGAAGAACTGCATTTTGAAGTGTATGAAGGCAAAGGCGGTCATCTGCTCGGTGAGATTGTGCTTATAGATTATGGGAAGCATATTGCAATCACAGGCGATATTTATATCAACACACATGGTCTTACAGCAGAGCAGGCAGAATACAATCAGTATGCACCGATACTTATGACTTCTGTTGATACCGAACCTAAGTTGTGTTTGGAAGAAAGAAAAGCCATTATGCAAAGACTTGGTGTTGGCAAATGGCAAATCTTTGGTGCTCACGGCTTTAAAAAGGATTATTCTGTTAGTTTATAAGTAATACCGTTAAAGGGCATGCCTCCAAAACTGAGGTATGCCCTTTAACGTTGATCTCATTTTGAAAATTTATTATCCTTTATACATTCAATTAATGTGTGATATTTAAGAGAAAATAATCCATAAAATATATAAAAAAAGGTAGAGATTTAATGGATTTGACATAATTTTGATACAAAACTCGCAGAATAATTGACTATTTGCAGGTATTATGATATAATACATAAATATGGTAATTATAAATAAAATGGTGTCAAATTGGTGTCAAGCCAACTTGAAAACCCTTGAAAATAAAGGAGATTTGAAACAAATGAAATTAGGTATAGTAGGGCTGCCCAACGTAGGCAAGTCTACTTTGTTTAATGCTATTACTCAGGCAGGCGCAGAATCTGCAAACTATCCCTTCTGCACCATTGAACCCAATGTGGGTGTTGTGCCTGTGCCGGATGAGCGCCTAGATGCCCTGGCAGATATGTACCATCCTCAAAAGGTGACTCATGCAGTCATTGAGTTTGTTGACATTGCAGGTCTTGTTAAGGGTGCAAGCCGCGGTGAGGGTCTGGGGAATAAATTCTTATCACACATTCGTGAGGTAGATGCCATTGTTCACGTTGTTCGTTGCTTTGAGGATGCCAATATCGTACATGTAGAAGGCTCGGTATCACCTTTGCGTGATGTAGAAACCATTCAGCTTGAGCTGATATTTGCAGACATTGAAATGCTGGATAAACGCATCGACCGAACACGGAAAATGATGAAATCCGGTGAAAAAAAATATCAACAGGAGCTCACTTTGCTTGAAGAATTAAAAGAGCTGTTAGAAGCAGGCAAGCCTGCTCGTGCCAGAGAATTTTCCGCCGAAGAAGCTGAAATTTTAAGGGATTTACCGCTTCTGACTTTAAAGCCGGTTTTATATGCGGCCAACGTGTCAGAAGATGATTTTGTCAGCGGTATTGAAAACAATGACATGGTGAAAGAACTGACAGAAATGGCAGAGCAGGAAGGCTCAGAGGTTATGCCAATTTCTGCTAAAATTGAAGAAGATGTTTCGGCACTGGAGCCAGAGGAGAAAATTGAGTTTTTACAAGAGCTTGGCATTTCTGAGTCAGGTCTTGACCGTTTGGTGAAAAAAAGCTATAAGCTGTTAGGCTTAATCAGCTATTTAACCGCCGGCGAACCGGAGGTTCGTGCCTGGACCATTACCCGTGGCACAAAAGCACCGGGCGCTGCTGGTAAAATTCATACCGACTTTGAAAAAGGCTTTATCCGTGCTGAGGTTGTGGCATACCGTGACTTAATGGAATGCGGCAGCATGACAGCCGCTAAAGAAAAGGGTCTTGTTCGCTCTGAAGGTAAAGAGTATGTTATGGAAGATGGAGACGTTGTGCTCTTCCGTTTTAACGTTTGAGGTAATAAAAAACAATTGAATATGTTCACACAAAGTGTCGGCGGTGCTGTATGGGCATCGCAGGTGCAAAGGGAACACGGTTAGAATCCGTGACGATAACTGTCGCCGTATATATCAAAGTTTTTATGCTCGTCGGTGAAAGCCGGTCATTGGGAAACTGAGAAGGCAGAACATAAAAACGCTAAGCGTGGCTTAATATGATATGAGTCGGAAGACCTGCTTTGATATAATTCCGTATGGGAATTATTTTATTGTGGCAAAAAGCCTTCATGGCTTTATCTTGGCGCAATTTGTGATTTCATCACAGGAAAACACAGCTGTGGTAATCTTTCTGAAAGGAAAGATTACCACAGCTTTTTTATATAAGTAAAAAATTTTCAGAAAAGAAGGTAGACAAATGAAAAGAATGTTATCGGTACTAATGGTTTTTTGCATGCTGTTGTGCATTGTGCCGGCATATGCCGCAGACGGGATTACCGTATATCTTTCCGTCAGCCGTTATGGGGAACATGTGACGGATAAGGATGGTAAGACCATGGCATATGTGCCCATTGAACTCAGCGGTCAGGAAAGCTACACAATTGATGATGTGTTCTCTGAGGCGCACGCTTTGCACCACCCTGATGGAGCAGAGGCCTATGCAACCAGCTATACTGAAGAGTGGGGACTGGGTGTTGCTAAACTGTGGGGCGATACCAGTTATAATTTCGGTTATCAGGTCAACGGCGGACGGGAATCGGTCATGGGTCCCGGTCACGAAGTGGAGGACGGAGACAGTGTTGATGTGTATATTTATCAAAATTCTGGCTCTGAAATGGAAAACTACGCCAGATTTGAAAGCGTGGTGGAGGAAGGATACACAAATGATGAAATTTTAGTAACCTTGTCATGTTTCAGTGGATATGACGAAAATTGGAACATGGTTTTTTCTCCCTGTGAGGGTGCAAGCATTCTTATAAACGGTGAGGAAACAGACCTTGTGACAGACGAAAACGGCACTGTCACCCTTTATTTTGAAGAAGAGGGCAATTACATTATTTCTGCCAAAAAGACAAAAGTCTTAGATGATGAGGTGGTGCCTGCTATTACGGCTCCTGTTTGTGTGCTTCAAGTTACGCTCCATCCGGCGATTCAAATGATTCACAACATTGCACAGCAATATGCCGAGAGCGATTTTGCGGCAGCCGGCGGTAATTTGCCGTGGATATTAGCGGATATGGCAGTGTATGAAGAGCTTTTTCCCGAGAGTAAATTTTGCCTGAGTGCAGAAAGAAAACAAAAAGGTCTTAGTGAAATTTCTGCTTTTGCTAAAAGCGCAACCAGACCGGGAGATTTGGCAAAATCCATTCTGGCACTTCGCGCTTTGGGATACGACGCAGAAAAGCTGTACACGGCTGAATTTGAACAAATCAATCTTGTAGAAAAGTTGCTTGCGTTGGTTGACAGCGAGGATGAAGCAGTTACTAATATTTACACCCTGCCATATGTCATCCTTGCCCTGCGGCAGGCAGAGGGATATGCTAGTGATGAGCAGATGACATGGCTGATTGAAGCGGCACTTACGAGCAAAAGCTCCTGGCAGGATACCGCATTCGGCACAGATGCGCTAACACCTATGCTCCTGGCTTTGGCACCATTTTGTGAGGAGAATACAGAGGTAGGTACGGCGGTAGAAGAAACGGTAGAAATTTTGCAAGCAGAGCAACGCGAGGACGGCTTGATTAATGGCTTTGAGGGCTACGAACCAGCGTCAACAGGGCTTGCAATCTGCGGCCTTTCAGCAATAGGTATTGATGCATCAGAAGTGGTAAGCGGCGAAAACAGCTTAATCGATGGACTGCTTTCTGTGGCAAATGAGGAATGTAACGGTTTTGCCAATGCCTTTGCAACCGAGCAGGGCTTTAGAGGGCTTTTAGCTTGGCGCTTGCTGCAAGAGGAGACCGGCAAGCTTATGTATGATTTTTCATCTTCGCCCATGGAGGAGGCAAATGTTACTGGTGCAACATCCTGCCCGGTTGTATTTACGGTAACCCCATCTGGCGCTACTGTGACGATAGAGGGAGAGACAGAACTTTTAAGCAATGTTTTTGACCTGACTGAGGGTGAATATTCCTACACAGTTGCGGCTTCTTCTTACATTACAAAAAGCGGCACGCTGACCATCAGTGCAGAAGAAGCTGAGAATCGGGAGGCTAAAACAGTTACGGTTTCTCTTGCAAGCAGGCCGTCTTATTCCGGCGGCGGGGGTGTATCTGTCAACGTGGATGAGGACAAGCAGAATGAGGATAAGACAGAAGCGGAAGCAAAGCCTGAAGCCGAAATAATGCCTGAAGCAGAGCCGGAAACTGTAGCACCGATAGAAACAGTATTTTCAGATGTCAACAGAGATGACTGGTACTATACGGCGGTGGAATATGCTTACCATAATAAGCTGTTTAATGGCACGGGGAATGGCTTCTCCCCTGAAAAGTCTATGACCCGGGCAATGCTTGTGACGGTATTACATCGCGTGGCTGCACCGGAAACAAAAACTCAGAACAACCCCTTTACAGATGTTGCAGCAAATAGCTGGTATACTGACAGTGTTATCTGGGCAGCAAACAGCGGTCTTGTACAGGGCATCTCTGACAGCGAATTTGCGCCGGAGGCAAGCATCACAAGAGAACAGCTTGCCGTAATTCTCTATCGTTATGCTGTTTTGAGTGGCTATGAGACGGAATTTGACGAAGACATTCTCTCATACAGTGATGCGGCGTCCGTATCGAGCTATGCACAAGACGCAATGCGTTATGCAGTAGGGTTAGGTATATTGCAGGGCAATCAGATGGGTCAGCTTGCGCCGGGGAATACTGCCACAAGAGCCGAAGTGGCAACCATGCTGATGCGCTTTTTACAGGGAATTGAAAAATGAAACAAAAGAAGAAAATTTTAGTAATTTCTCTATTGGTTCTGGTCGTTTTCGGTATTTTGTTTGGAGCAACGCACATGGCACAAAAGCCTGCGCCGGCAGTTTCCTCTTATCCCGCGCAGGAACAGACAGTAAGTCCTTCGGTTGAGCCTGAACAAACACCGAGCGAAACACCGAGCATAGCACCGGCAAAATCGCCGGAGATAAGTGAGCCGGAAGGGGTGGAAGAACCAAAAGAGACTCCTGCGCCGCAGGAGATTGCCGCCACCCCGGAAGCCAAAGCACCGCTGCCGGAAAAAATGTCCACTTGTACCTTATCTGTTCGCTGTGATGACGTGCTTATCCATATAGATAAGCTGCCGGAAGCAAAGCGGGGTATTATTCCTGAAAACGGGGTGATTTTTCAGGAGCAGGCGATTGCATTTTCTGAGGGAGAAAGCGTTTTTGATGTACTGCTTCGGGAATTGAAAAAGAAAAAAATTCATCTGGAGTTTGTGAATAACCCGATGTATAATTCAGTGTATATTGAGGGCATCGGCAACCTGTATGAATTTGATTGCGGTGATACCTCGGGGTGGCTGTATACCGTTAACGGCGTAGAACCCCGATATGGTTGCTCAAACTATATACTAAAAAGTGGCGATAGAATTGAATTTTTTTATCGGTGCAGTATGTTTAATTAATTGCATATAGTGAAAAAGGGCTGTGACACAGCCCTTTTTCTATCCGATAATATCCAACACATCACTTTCATAATTTTCACCGAGTTTTCCGATGTTTACATAGTTATCCGGTATTTTACCCACAATCACCGTCTGGGTAATGGGGATATCGGTGGTGATTTCTCTAGTCATGTTCACAGAGGGCATCACAATGCCCACGTTGGCTTTGGCGGTCAGCTTAACAGAAAGAAGGGTTTGGTTAATGCCGGTTTCTGTAAAATCAGTCTGAAAGTCAATGATTACATTGCCGTAGGGCATTAACTGTACGGGTAGGCGGGGGCCGGTGCCGGCTAAAATATCATAGCCGGTGAGGGTTCCCATGGGAATGGAAAGCTCGGCTTCGTCAATGGCGGCAATTTCTTCTGAAATTGAAATGGCGGCATCGGCTTTTAATTCATTGACCCGGCTCATGTTAGAGCTAACCGAGCTGATGGTGCCGTCTGAAAGCTGGGTAATGGTCACAATATCTCGGTAGTCGGTATCTTTAAACAGTTGTCCTACAGCACGGTGAATGGCAAGCTCTGCCATAATGCTTGCTTCTGTTTTGGCAAGCTCCATCATAATAGGTCGAATGATTTTTAAAAAATATAGTAAGCTGCCAAAGAGTATGACTACAATTAAAAGAAAGATTAGCCCTAGAGAAAGCTTTCTTTTTTTGGCTTCTCTGTTTCGAATGCAAATCCGCCTTTTGTCGCCTAGCCGCATGATGTCACCGCCTGAAAAAGGGTTTGTTATTATTATATGCGCATCGTTAGCATTCTGTGACAGGCGGGATTTGAATTGCCGCGCAGCCATAGGGCAAGAGGAGCAGCTCATCCTTTTGGCAAATCAGATTTTTTTCAAATAAAATCTCACCGTCTGCGTGCCATGCTTGCGGCTCGTGATTACAGTTTACCAGGCACAGCACTTGCTCTGTGCGTTCTTTTCTTAAAAAGGCAAACAATCCTTTTTCAGCTAAAAGGGGCGTCAGATTTCCAAATCGCAGGGCAGGGGATTGATTTTTCATAGCGGCAAGTGCGCGAAAGCAGCTTGCAATGTCGTTGTCACCATCCCTATCGCCCATATATCCTCTGTTAAAGGGGTCTTCAAAGCCCTCCAAACCGATTTCATCTCCATAATAGATACAGGGGCTGCCCGGCAGGCAAAACAGCAAAAAAGCGGCAAGATACAGCCGGTTTTTCGCTATTTTGCGTTGCTCTTCCTGTAATCTGAAACCGGCACGGTCTTTTCGGCTCTCCGGCACATAATCTGTGCCGAGAACGGTCAAAATTCTTGGGGTGTCATGGGTGGAAAGCAGATTCATGGTGGCATTTATGGCATCTTGCGGGTAATGCTCACAAATCGTCATAACGCTTTCGGCAAAATCTTCAGCCGATATTTCTCTGCGAACAAAGCGGATGATGGCATCCCGCCAGACATAGTTCATAACGGCGTCAAGGCTTTTGCCCTGGAGATATTTTCGCCTTACGCCGTAGCTGATTTTATTAGAGGCATCCTCCCAGACTTCGCCCAGCACCAAGGCTTGCGGTTTCTCTCTTTTAACGGCTGAATATAGCTCTTCCAAAAATTCTTCCGGCAGTTCATCCGCCACATCAAGACGCCAGCCGTCCGCCCCTAATGAGAGCCAGTAGGGAATGACTTTGTTAAAGATAAAATGCCTAAAATCAGGGTTTAGTTCTTCCGTGCAGGGCAAGGTTAGAATGCCCCACCAAGCGGTATAACCCTTAGGGTAGTCCGTAAACTGATACCAGCTCCGGTAGGGAGAATCCGGGTTATGATAGGCACCCACACCAAAGCGGTTGTGAATGTCAAAATAAAGGCTATCACTGCCGGTATGAGAAAACACCCCATCCAGTATAACTTTTATGCCCAAATCATGGGCACTGTTGCACAAATGGCGAAAGTCATCATTGGTTCCCAAAAGGGGGTCAACCTTTAGATAATCTGCCGTATCGTAGCGGTGGTTTGAAAAGGCTTTGAAAATGGGATTTAAATAGATTGCATTTACACCCAATTCTTTCAGATACGGAAGCTTTTGAATGATGCCGCAAAGATTGCCGCCGAAGAAGTCGTTATTTTGCACGATGCCTGCATGATCAGGCTCGTATACCGGCAGAACGTAGGGGTTATCATGCAAATGAAAGGGCGTTAGCTTTTCTGTGGTATCACAATCACCTTTTTTGTTAAAGCGGTCGGGAAAAATTTGATACATCACAAGGCCACCAAACGCATCAGGCGTGGGAAACGCTTGCTCATAGCAGGTGATTTGCCATGGAGTGCCGTGATGGAGAGTGGGGTGGTTTTTCTCATCGCGAAATACGGGATAAGAAGATTCTGCAGTCAAAACGGTAAAGTGGTAGAAAGAAAGCCCGGTTTTTTCAAAGCAAATAGAACAGGTATAAACCCGGTAGCCATTTATTTCGTTTTCATATTTCATTTCGTAACGCTGCGGGCTTTTTTCGTCTTCTGTCAGCAGGAAAAGGACGCCGGTGCAACCAGCGTCCTTTACATATATTGTGACAGAAAGTGTTTCCCCTGCCCGAATGCAGCCAAAGGGCTTTTTAAAAAGCTCACTTCGGCTGTTAAATATAATATCCATACAGCTTCCTCACTTTGTGGTACTTTTTACGTTCCAAATGTTTTCGCAGTATTCTAAAACACTTCGGTCTGATGAGAAAATACCGGCACCGGCAATGTTGCAAAGGGACATGCGATTAAAACGTGCGTGGTCAGCAAAGGCGCTATCTACCGCTTTTTGCGCCCGGTGGTAATCTGTAAAATCGGCTAGGGTCATGTAGGTGTCGCCACCGTGGCGTGTCAAAGCGTGCACAAGCTCTGAAAAGTCTGCGCCGCCGACCCCCTGCTTCATATATTCAATGGCGCGTCTTACCGTATCATCCTTTTCGATTACCTGACCGGGGTCATAGCCTTCACGCAGGCGGGCTAAAACCCGATCGGCTGTCATACCGAACAAAAAGATGTTTTCATCGCCCACCGCCTGACGGATTTCCACATTGGCACCGTCCAGTGTTCCTAACGTTACGGCGCCGTTAATCATCAGCTTCATATTACCGGTGCCGGAGGCTTCTTTACCGGCAACGGAAATTTGCTCTGAGATATCGGCAGCGGGAATAATTAATTCAGCCAGTGATACCCGATAGTCCTCCATGAAAATGACCTTTAATTTATCGCGGGTTATTGGGTTTGCATTAACCTCAGCGGCAATATGATGAATGAAGCGGATGATTTGCTTTGCCATAACATAGCCGGCAGAGGCTTTGGCGCCAAAGATAAAGGTGCGGGGTTGAAAATCTTGATTGGGATTATTGAGCAAATCATGATACAAATATAAAATATGCAGAGCGTTTAAAAGCTGCCTTTTATATTCGTGCAATCGCTTTACCTGCACATCAAATAGCGAAGCAGGGTCTACCAAAATGCCGTTGTGCTCTTTGATATAGGATACCAGACGCAGTTTGTTTTTTAATTTAATTTTTTGTAAGGTATCCAAAACCTCAGTATCGTCTTTATATTTCTTTAAATCTGCGAGGTAGTTTGCATCCTTTAAAAAGTCATCTCCAATCAGCTCGCATAAAAAGCGAGTCAGCTCGGGATTTGCCTGGCATAGCCAGCGGCGATAAGCAATGCCGTTTGTCACATTTAAAAATTTGCCGGGCATTACCTGATGAAAATCCCGAAAGACATCCTCTTTTAAAATCTGGGTGTGAAGGCTCGATACGCCGTTTACCTTATGGCAGCAGGCAAGGCAAAGGTTTGCCATTTTTACACGGTCACCTTCAATAATTTTCATATAATTGATTTTTGCGACATCGTCTCCGTATTGCTCACGCAGAAAAATTAAGAACCGGCGGTCAATTTCGCAGACAATTTGATACATTCTGGGTAGCAGCGTAGAAAACAGAGAAACGGGCCAGACCTCTAAGGCTTCACTCATAATGGTATGGTTTGTATAGGTTAAGGTTTTGGTTGTCAGGCTCCAGGCGTCCTCCCAGGAGAGCCCGTGGTCGTCCATTAAAATGCGCATCAGCTCGGGAACGCAAAGGGAGGGGTGGGTATCGTTAATGTGTATTGCCACCAGCTCAGGCAGCTTTGCAATATCATCGGTCTTTTTAAAGAAATCTTTTATAATGCTCTGCAGAGATGCGCTGACTAACAGATATTGCTGCTTTAAGCGCAGTTCTTTTCCTTGATAATGGTCATCGGCAGGGTATAAGACCTTTGAAATAGCCTCTGCCTTTGAGTTTTCTTCCATTGCCCGGACATATTCACCACGCGAAAACAAATCCATATCCAGCCGGTCATCAGAGCTTGCACTCCACAGCACCAGCCTGTTTACTGCCTCAGTGCCGTAGCCTGATATGAGCATATCATAGGGAATGGCGACCACGGTGGAGCTGTCATGGTAGGTAACGGTGTTTTTTCCGTTTTCCCAGTTTTCAGATACGCGGCCGCCAAAATGAATCTGTACGGCATCTTCTTTTCGGGGTTCAAGCCAAACATCGCCCAATTCAAGCCAGTTATCGGGAAACTCCATTTGCCAGTCGTCAACAATTTTTTGCCTAAAGATGCCGAATTCATAGCGGATGGAAAAACCGGTAGCCGGTACCCCTATTGTTGTTAAGGCGTCCAAATAGCAGGCGGCAAGCCTGCCTAAACCACCGTTTCCTAAGCCGGCATCCGGCTCCATGCGGCACAGCTCATCAAAGGATATGTGAAAATCTGAAAGTGCCTCAGTGAGCGATTCTAAAAGCGTCAGGTTATAGGCGTGGTTATAGAGTGAGGGTCCGGTTAAAAACTCCATGGACATATAATACACTTGTTTTGCCAGCTTCTTTTTGTTCTCCGTCCGGTAGGCGCTGTGCATATCTGAAAGCAGCTCCCGAAGCATCAGGCAGACAGTTCTGTAAAACTGAATTCCGGTTGCCTCCTCCGGTGTACAGCCGAAGCGGCGCATCATGGTTTCTTCGATTCTTTTCTTTAATGTTTCTTTGTCAAATTGTATCATATAAAAGCCTTTCCGCCGCAAAAGCGGCTCAAAAATTTACATACTTTTATAAATTGCCATATACTGCTCTGCAGCAGATTTCCAGCTAAAATCAGCTTCCATATTAGACCGGATGACTTTTTTGAGTTCCGGCTTTTTTTCGTAATAAAACCAAAGTGCACGGTCGATGGATGCCAGCATATCATGCGCGTTGTAGCTTTTAAAGGTAAAGCCCCGTCCGGTTCCGTCTTCCGGATTTATGGGGGAAACCGTGTCATAAAGACCGCCGGTCTCGCGGACAATGGGAATAGCCCCGTAGCGCATGGCAATCATTTGTGAAAGTCCGCAAGGTTCACTTTTAGAGGGCATTAAGAAAAGGTCGCATCCTGCATAGATTTTAGAGGAGAGGTCTAAATCAAAACGGATATTTGTGCTGACCTTGCCGGGATACTGATATGAAAGCTCCCGGAACATATTTTCAAACCGTTCATCCCCTGTTCCCAGCACAACAAGCTGCAATCGCCTGGAAAGAATCTCGTGGCGGACATATTCAACTAAATCAAGCCCCTTATGCCCCACCAGTCGGCTGACCATAGCAAGAATCGGTGCGTCCTCATCCTGACTCAGCCCTAAATGCTCCCTAAGGCGGCGCTTGCTGATTTTTTTGCCACCCATGGCTTTGATGCTGTACCGGTGAAACAGGTGCGGGTCCTTTTGCGGGTCAAACAGTTCTGTATCAATGCCGTTTGTAATACCGCAGAATTTATAAGAAATGCCCGAGAGCACCGGACTCATTTCTTTTCCGTAGTAGGGCATTTTCAATTCTTCTGCATAGGTTTTCGATACGGTTGTGACCTTGTCGGATAAACAAATAGCAGAAAACATAAAATTCAAGCAGCCCCCAAAGGAAATGTCAGGCATATTCTGTTTCGGCAGTCCTAACACTTCATCTGCAAAGCTGTAAGGCGTTTGCCCCTGATACTCTATGTTATGTATGGTAAACATAGTTTTAATGGGGCGGTAAGCTTCTATGTCCTGATAAAACGCCTTTAAGAATAAGGGGATTAAGGCGCATTGCCAGTCATTGGCATGGATGATATCGGGGAAAAAGTCAATGTGCTGCAGCATCTGGAGTACGGCTTTACAAAAATAAGCATACCGTTCGCCGTCGTCATAGTTCCCGTAAACGGCATCCCGCAGAAAATAATATTCATTGTCAATAAAATAATAGGTTACATTCCCCTGACATTGTCGAAAAATGCCGCAATAAAGATTGCGCCAGGCAAGAGGAACTGAAAATGAGGTTACAAATTCCAGCTCGCCTATATAGCGCTCCTTTACAGTTTTGTATAAGGGCAAAACAACAGAAACCTCTGCACCTTGCATGCTAAGCGCTTTGGGGAGAGAGGCGGCAACATCACCCAAACCGCCGATTTTTATATACGGTGCGGCTTCTGCTGTGGCAAATAAAATCTTCACATTTTTCCTCCTTTGGTAATCAGCATTTACACAACTTTCCCTTTTGTAATAACAATCTGATGTGCCGGTACACCCATTAAAACGCGGTCACGGGTTATGGTTACGTCTTTATCGCAAATGGTATAGTCCAGTTCTACGTTTTCGTCGATTTTGGTGTCCTGCATGATAATGCAGTTTTTAATCTTTGCACCTTTTGCCACGGTAACACCCCGGAACAAAATGGAATTTTCAACTTCGCCGAAAATTCTGCAACCATCGGCAATCAGGCTGTTTTTCAGACGACATCCTGAGCCGTAATGTGTCGGTACTTCATCACGGATTTTCGTATAGACAAGTCCGTGCCGCGAAAAAATTTCATTGCGGACGGAGGCATCCAGCAGTGCCATGTTGGCTGAAAAATATTTGCCTAAGCTGTCAATACGCAGAATTCTGCCGTCAAAGGGGAGCTCTGTAATATGAAGATAGGCACATTTTGACTGAATGATATCTCTCTCAAAATCTACAAGGTTGTAAGAGTGTGACTCTTTTAAAAGCTCGATTAAAAAGGTGCGTTTCATTATATACATTCCGATGGCAGCGTTTTCGATGCCCGGGACGCTGTAGTGCATTAAAACGTCTTTCACCCGTCCGGCAGAATCGCTTCTAACCACGACATCACAGCTGTCACCCAAACCTGTAATTTCCTCACGTTTGGTAATCATGCTAATTTCAGCGCCGGACTCTATATGCCGCCGGATCATTTCACGGTAGTCAATACTGCAGATAATATTGGTATCTGCCAAGAGAACATATTCTTCATTGGAGCGTTCTAAAAATCTGCGTGTACCCCAAAGGGCTTCCAGCTTTCCACGGTATACACTTTTTTGTCCCTGACCAAAAGGCGGCAGAATAAAAAGACCGTCTACCTTTCGGTCTAAGTCCCATTCAGCACCGCATCCCAAATGGTCCATCAGGGACTGATAATTTTGCTTGGTAATCACCCCAACGTTGGTCATGCCGGCATTCACCATGCCGGACAACACAAAGTCAATGAGCCGATACCGACCGCCAAAGGGGAGAGACGCAAGTGTTCTTCTGGCTGTAATCTCGCCTAGGCGTTCGTCATAAATATTGGAAAAAATAATTCCCATCATGTTCATACTGGATCCCTCCTCCTATGCAGGTTTTTTGGTAATTTTCTTTTTATCGCCAATCACGGTGATTTCAGGTCGCTGTCCCTCTACGTCAGATAAGCCTACCACTGCACCGCTTTCTATCACGGCGTTCTGACCGATGATAGCATAACGGATGACAGCACCGGACTTTATGGTAACCCCAGGGAGCAACACCGAGTTTTCTACGATTGCATTTTCTTCAATAACACAACCGCTGGAGATGATGGAGGAGACAACATGCCCGTAAATTTCGCCACCCTTGGTAATCATGCAGTTTTCCAGTTGGGCTGTCTCGCCAATAAAAGTCGGTGGAGAGTCAAAGTTGCGGGCATAAATGCGGAGCTCGTTGTCATCTAAATCCAACTCACATGCAGGGTTTAGCAAATCCATGTTGGCCTCCCACAGGCTTTCTGTGGTGCCAACGTCCTTCCAGTATCCTGTAAAATCCCAGGCATACAACCGTTTTTGGTCAGAGAGCATGGCAGGAATCACATTTTTGCCAAAATCATGGGCAGACTTTTCCTGCTTGTCGTCTTCAGTCAAATATTTCTTTAAAACCTCCCAACGAAAGACATAAACCCCCATGGAGGCTTTCGTGCTTTTAGGCTCCTTGGGTTTTTCTTCAAATTTATAAATCCGTCCGTCAGCACCGGTATTCATAATACCGAAACGGGATGCCTCATGAAGGGGCACATCAATGACAGCAATGGTGCAATCGGCGTTGTTTTCTTCGTGAAAGCGAAGGAGCTTTCTGTAATCCATTTTGTAAATATGGTCGCCTGAGAGCACCACAACGCCCTCGGGCTCGTAGCGCTCAATAAAACGAATGTTTTGAAAAATGGCATTGGCTGTGCCTTCGTACCAGGATTTTGAATTAATTTTTGTAAAAGGCTGCAGAATGTGAACGCCGCCACGGTTCCGGTCTAAGCCCCAAGGCTGTCCGTTGCCGATATATTCGTTTAACTCAAGAGGTTTATATTGTGTTAAAACGCCAACGGTATCAATACCTGAATTGACACAGTTAGACAAGGTAAAATCAATGATTCTGTATTTTCCGCCAAAGGGCACAGCAGGCTTTGCAATGTTTCGGGTAAGGCTCCCTAAACGGCTGCCTTGGCCGCCGGCAAGCAGCATGGCAATATATTTTTTTTTGTTTACCATTTTTATTCATCTCCTTTTAGCTGTAAATGCTTGACTTCATAGAATGCGGCAGACATGGGTGCGATGGTCACTGTCAGGCTGCGGGAAAACCCGTGGGAAGGAATCGGCTTTGTTGTTGTGCCCCGCAGCTTGGTTCCGTCGCCGCCATAAGATATATCGTCTGTTGAAAAAATGCATCTGATTCGGCTGTGACAGGGAAGACCCAAACGGTAGTTTTCACGCAAAACAGGGGAGAAGTTAAACACGCACAAAAGCTCCCGACCTTTTTTATCCCGCCTGAGAAAAATAAGAATGTTTTGAATGTGGTCGTCAGGCACGATCCATAAAAATCCGTCCCAACTGTCATCAATCTCCCAAAGCTGTGTTTTTTTTAGATACAAGTGGTTTAAATCCTTCATGTATTGATGAAATTTTTTATGGTATTCATAGTCCAGCAAAAGCCAATCCAGTTCTTTTTGGTAATTCCACTCAATAAACTGAGCAAATTCACCGCCCATAAACAAAAGCTTTTTGCCCGGATGGGCTATTTGATAGGCTAAAAAAGCTCGAAGATTTGCAAATTTTTGCTCGTACACGCCCGGCATTTTGTTAATCAGCGAACATTTTCCATGTACAACCTCGTCATGGGAAAGAGGAAGAATATAATTTTCCGAAAAGGCATAAGTCATTGAGAAGGTCACCAGATTATGAACGCCGCTCCGAAAAAACGGGTCTTTTGACATGTAGGCAAGGATATCGTTCATCCAACCCATATTCCACTTAAACAAAAAACCCAGTCCGCCGCAGTCAACCGGCTGGGTCACCATGGGCCAGGCGGTGGATTCTTCGGCAATCATGAGAACAGACGGGTTTTTAGAAAAGGCGGCACGGTTTAATTTTTGCAAAAATGCAACAGCGCCCAGGTTTTCCTTGCCGCCGCATGCATTGGGTCGCCAGGCTCCGTCCTTTTTTCCGTAATCTAAGTAGAGCATGGAAGCAACAGCATCCACTCGGATGCCGTCAATATGAAAAAGGTCTAACAAAAACAAAACATTTGAAATTAAAAAGGACTGAACCTCGCCCCGCTCATAGTCAAAAATTCGCGTGCCCCAATCAGGATGCTCGTTTTTGAGCGGGTCTGCATATTCATAACAACAGGTGCCGTCAAACTCATAAAGCCCCATAGAATCCTTGGGGAAGTGCGCAGCCACCCAGTCGATGATAACCCCAATGCCGGCTGCGTGACAGCAATCAACAAAGTACATAAAATCTTCCGGTGTACCGTAACGGGAGGTAGGAGCATAGTAGCCGGTTACCTGATATCCCCAGGAGCCGTCATAAGGGTATTCGCTGATGGGCATAAGCTCTATGTGTGTATAACCCATTTCTATGACGTAGGGAATTAGCTCCTCTGCAAGCTTTCGGTAGCTAAAAATTTCACCGCTGCTATAGCGTCGCCAAGAACCGAGATGCAGCTCGTAGATGTTCATAGGCTCTTGTAAAGGCTTTTTCTTTGACCGCTTGCGGCAGAAGGCTGCATCTGTCCAGACAAAACCCTCCGGTTCATACAGTTTTGTAGAAGTGCCCGGTCGGGTCTCAAAATGAAATCCGTAGGGGTCAGCCTTTAAGCGAAAATCCCCTTGGGGTGTTTCAACAGAATATTTATATAAATCAAAACAGGACAAACCGGAAATAGTCGCCTCCCAAATGCCGCCTTGTGTGATGCGTGACATGGGGTGGTTTTTTCTGTCCCAGTGGTTAAAATCCCCTACGACAGAAACGCTTTTGGCATTCGGCGCCCAAACTCTGAAAACATACTCAGAATCCGTTTTGCGGTGTGCACCCATGAACCGATAGGCATAAAAACATTCACCTTCGTGAAACAGGGCAAAATCCTCTTGATTTGGTGCTTTATAAAGCTTTTTTTCTGTCATATTACCATCGTCCTTTATTGTTTGTAAAAAACACGTACAAATATATATGTATGCAAAAACAGAAGGTTTTATGCTACTTTTTTACAGTTTTACAAAGGGTTTTGCTTTCATAAAAAAGATAGAAACATGCTAAAACGGCTATCAGGGATACGGTTATTTGAATCACGTTTTGAATTGGCAGCATTGGTGCTGTGAGGGCAAATGCGGGTTGCACCTTGATCGTAAACAGAGGGTACAGGCAGTAGCAGGTGATAGCGGAGAATATTCCGTGAAGGATTTTGCCGATTGCATAGGTTTTCATTGAAAGACCGGCAGGTGTAACAATCCCTGCAACCTGCAGCATAACACAAATGCCGCCAAAACCGATTACACCGGATAAAATGCTTAGCATCAGGCGGGGTGCAGGCATGCTTTGTACCACAATTTGTGAGCCGTTTGTAACCTCCAATATGCCCTTAATAAACAGAGACAGGCTCTTGGGCAGCGTATCTAGTAGGGGCGTGAGGCAGGTGCATACAGCGGCAAAAAAGATAATAAAGCCACAAACGAGGAGCATGGTGTTCACACTTTTTGCGACCACATCGGAAAAGGAAAGGGTCTGCGCAAGGGAGCCGGTGCTTTTTTTTCTTTTATCATATGAAAAGGAGCCGTGATAAAACCGAAAGCAAAACCCTACCAAAAGGGCGCAGAGAACGTGAATGCAATACAGATAGACCCCTAAGGAGGGTTGATTCAGCATGCCTGTTCCTACAGCGCCGATGATAAAAAGCGGACCGGAATTGTTTGTAAAGGGGAGCAAACGCGCAGCCTCTTGTCGACTGATTGCGCCGGAGAGGTACAATTCCGTTGTTACCTTGGCGCCCATCGGGTATCCGCTAACAATGCCTATGGCAAAGGGCAGTGCTCCGGCACCGCTTATGTGAAAGAGTGGATACATAACAGGTGAGAGTAGCTTTGCGAGTTTTCTTATAAAGTTGCCGGCGGTTAACATGCCGGACAAAACGAAGAAGGGAAACAGCGAGGGAATGACGGTTTGATAGCAAAGCAGCAATGCGTTTTGCACTGCGCTGATGACGTGCTCAGACTGCACATGAAGTAATATAATCAGTAAAAAAATTACACCATACAGCGTAAGTTTTTGCAGCCGTAATACGATACCATTGTGATTCATGTTCTCATTCCTTTTAAAATAGATTTATGGTAATGATTATGAAACAAAGTGCATAAAAATAACATACGAGGTGATTGTAAAATGCGAAAAAAGAAGGAAAAAAACATAGCAGGAAAAATATCTGGTTTTTTAGATGTTCCTCTGGATATCGTAGCAGATGTGCCTCGTATTACAATCAATGACAACCGTGAACTCACTGTAGAAAATTATAAAAGCATTGAAGGGTATGAGCCGGAAGAGATTCGCCTTAGAAGCAAAAACTACAGAATTATAATTTCTGGACGTAATTTGCAAATTGTAGCGATTACCGATGAGGAAATTCTGGTCCGAGGAACAATTTGCGGCGTTTTGCTGGATTTATCATAAAGGAGCGTTATTATGTTTTTAACCAGAATATTTCAGTATATTCGCGGATATCTGGTCATCACCGTTACAGGGAAGTATCCGGAGCGTTTTTTTAACGTTTGTGCCGGGCGGCATATTTTAATTTGGGACTTATTCCCTTGTTCGCAAACGGTTTTTAGATGCGCTGTCAGCAATCGCGGTTTTCGTCTGCTTCCATCCGTGGTAAAAAAAACAGGCGTGCAAATCAAGATTGTAAAAAAATGCGGCTTGCCGGTGGTTCTAAAACGTCTCAAAAAACGTAAATGGTTTGTGGCAGGACTTACGGTCTTTTTTTTACTTTTGATAGTGCTCAATCAATTTATCTGGAAAATCGAATTATCAGGATGCGAAACAGTATCTGCCAGCCGTGTGCAAGAGGCATTATCAGAATGCGGCTTAAAGGTGGGAGCCTTCCGACCGTTTTTAGATGAAAAACATTTGCAAAATCAAATGCTGATTAAGATTCCGGAGCTTGCCTGGTTATGGGCAGATAAAAGCGGCTCTAAGGTAACCGTGCAGGTAAAAGAACGGGTTTTAAAGCCTGAAATTTTTGATAAAAATGCTTTTTGCAATATTGAAGCAAATAAAGATGGTGTGATTGACTCTATGATTGTAAAAAGCGGCATCCCCATGGTGGCGTTGGGGGATACGGTTCGCAAGGGAGATATGCTTGTTAGCGGCTTGATTCTCAGCGAAAAGGGCGTGGAACCGAGAAAGGTGCAGTCTGAGGCAGAAATCTATGCCAGAGTCTGGTATGAAAAAACAAAAGCTTTTTCTTTGTGGAATCAAGTAGTGAATGAAACGGGGAAAAAAGAAAAGAAATATACCTTGCATCTCTTTGGATGGAATCTAAACTTATTTTTGCATGATGAAAGTAAATTTGCAGAATATACCGAAGAAGTGAAAGAGCATGAGTTAAGTGTTTTCGGTCGATATTTAGGCTTGGGCTTTACAAATCGAGTGTATAGCGAAACAGTTACATCTTATGAAAAAATGTCGGAAGAGAGCATGGCACAAAGTGGCGCGCTGGAAATAGAGGCAATGTTTGATGAAGAAGCGACAGCAAACGCAAAAAAGAAGGAGAGCCGCATGAGCTATACAGTGCTGGACGAGGACACAATAGAAGTGACTGTGATAGCGGAGTATATTGAGGATATTGCAAAAAAAACGTATATAGAGTAAAAAAAGAAGCCGAAAGTCATTGACTTTCGGCTTCTTGAAAATTAGCGTTAATTATTTGCTGATAGCGGAAACAACGCCGGAACCAACAGTTCTACCGCCTTCACGGATAGCGAAACGCAGACCTTCTTCGATAGCGATCGGAGTGATCAGTTCAACTTCCATGGAAACGTTATCACCAGGCATGCACATTTCAACGCCTTCAGGCAGCTTGATTACGCCGGTAACGTCAGTTGTTCTGAAATAGAACTGGGGTCTGTAGTTGTTGAAGAACGGAGTATGACGGCCGCCTTCTTCCTTGGACAGAACGTAAACTTCGCCCTTGAACTGGGTGTGGCACTGAATGGAACCGGGCTTAGCCAGAACCTGACCACGTTCGATTTCGTTCTTCTGAACACCACGGAGCAGAGCACCGATATTGTCACCAGCTTCAGCGCGATCCAGAAGCTTTCTAAACATTTCAACACCGGTAACAACGATCTTTCTAACTTCGTCAACCAAACCAACGAGTTCAACTTCGTCGTTCACGCAGAGAGTACCTCTTTCAACACGACCGGTAGCAACAGTACCACGACCGGTAATGGAGAATACGTCTTCGACGGGCATCAGGAAGGGCAGGTCGGTCTTTCTTTCCGGTTCGGGAATGTAAGAGTCAACTGCTTCCATCAGCTTTATGATGGATTCATATTCAGGAGCGCTGTTGTCATTAGAAGCGCATTCCAGAGCCTGCAGAGCGGAACCTACAACGATCGGTGTGTCGTCGCCGGGGAATTCATACTCGTTTAAGAGTTCTCTGATTTCCATTTCAACCAGCTCTAAGAGTTCAGGATCGTCAACCTGGTCAGCTTTGTTCATGTATACAACGATGTAGGGAACGCCTACCTGTCTAGCCAGCAGGATGTGTTCTCTGGTCTGGGGCATCGGGCCGTCAGCAGCAGATACAACTAAGATAGCACCGTCCATCTGAGCAGCACCGGTGATCATGTTCTTAACGTAGTCAGCATGTCCGGGGCAGTCAACGTGTGCATAGTGTCTGGTAGCAGTTTCGTACTCAACGTGAGCAGTAGAAATGGTAATACCTCTTTCTCTCTCTTCGGGAGCACCGTCGATCTGATCGTAAGCTTTGAATTCTGCGCCGCCAGATAAGCTCAGAGTCTTGGTGATAGCAGCAGTCAGAGTAGTCTTACCATGGTCAACGTGACCAATGGTACCAATGTTAACGTGCGGTTTGTTTCTTTCGAATTTAGCCTTAGCCATTTGATTAGCCTCCTATTTTTTAAAATTAAATAATTTTTAACTGTGATACATTCATTGTACCTTTTTTTACAGGAAACATCAAGTAGTTTACAAAACTTTTCCTTAAGCTTCCTTCTTAGCTCTTGAAGAAATAATCTGTTCCTGAATGCTCTTGGGAACTTCTTCATAGTGGCTGGGCTGCATTGTATACTGACCACGGCCCTGTGTTCTTGAACGAAGCTCGGTTGCATAACCAAACATCTCTGAAAGTGGAACAAATGCGTGAATATCCTGTGCACCCGGACGAGCTTCCATACCCTGAATCTGGCCACGTCTTGAGTTTAAGTCACCCATAACATCACCCATATATTCTTCAGGAACGATAAC
>JAFWAT010000038.1 GCA_017507525.1 Clostridia bacterium
ATTTACGATAAATACCTACCACCTTTCGAAATTGAGTTGTTATTTGCATTTTTTACTGCAAATAAAATTGAACCGCAACTCCGCAAACCCGCATAAATACTGGGGTTTCGTTAGTAGGTCCTAATGAACAGTGTTCAGGACCAAAAAAGTTATTTATCGATGTTATCACCGATTTGTACTTTTGGCAAACTCCACCTATACCTTGTTGCCAACATTCGTATTGTAAATATCAGTAACATCGATAAAACAGATGCTAATTGTATATTTTGAATATATTTTCTCAAAGCAAAATATGTAATACCTCCCATAATTGCTGCCATGGCATAAATATGTTTTTTAAAAACATATGGCGTTATGTCTATCAGCACATCTCTAAAAATACCACCACCAACTCCGGTAATCATTCCAGAAAAAACAACTATAAATCCATTGTTCAAAAACCCATTTAAACAAGCAATTTCAGAACCAATTACAACAAAAGCACCTAATCCTATTGCATCAAAAACATTGTTAACAACTTCTACCCTTGTCTTAAAAAAACTAAATTTCTCTTTAAATACATATGCGATTACAAATGTCATAACTGCAACAATCATTGCCAGAAGAAAAATTGTGAAGTTAGAAAAAATCGCAGGTGGGCTTATCCCTAATAATATATCCCTTATGATTCCACCGCCAAATGCAGTAATACATGATAAAAATACAACGCCAAAAACATCAAGTCCTGAGCTAATTGCCACCAACGATCCTGAAAGTGCAAAGGCAACTGTTCCTATTATTTCCATCATCTGTACGATTTCTGTCATATAAACCCTCTTCTTTCAAAAATAACATTCGACAATCTCACATTAAAAATCAACGAACATTTTTAAATCAAGCACATAGCTTCCGTTCCCTAATTCCTTTTTATTATATCATAATACCCAAACAGAATCAATGTAAATACAAAAAACGGAGCCCGAAGGCTCCGTTTAAAAATCAATGTTTAAGTCAATTAAACACCCTTTTTGTTCTTTCTGATCTGCTCGGTTTCAGTGAAGTTTATCGTTGCAACATGACCGGGCAGGGGCAGAATTTTTTCATGGATTGCATCAATGATCCATTCCTTCTGCGGGAAGAATTCAGCATCCAGCTCGTAGCAAGGCGTGATCCAGTTCTGTGCACCAACAACAACCGGCGGAGCATCTAAGTAATCAAATGCCATTTCGGTGATGTTCTGTGCGATGGTGTTCAGTGCAGAACCTCTGGTACAAGCGTCACTTGCCAAAACGATTCTGCCGGTCTTCTTAACAGATTCCAGAACCTTTTCATAGTTAAAGGGAACGATGGATCTTGCGTCAATAACTTCAGCAGAGATGCCATATTTCTCTTCCAGTTCCTTAGCTGCATCCAGTGCACGGTAAAGGGTTGCACCGATGGTTAAGATGGTAACATCCTTACCCTCTTTCTTGATGTCGGGCTCGCCGATTTCTACTTCATAGTAGCCTTCGGGAACGCCGCCTTCGTGGAACTGCTCGCCAACGTCGTAAATTCTCTGGCTCTCGAATACGATAACGGGGTCAGTGCCGTTTAAAGCAGAGTTCATGATACCCTTAGCATCATACGGAGTTACAGGGAATACAACCTTTAAGCCCGGAACGTGAGCACACATGCTGGTCCAGTCCTGAGAGTGCTGAGCACCGTACTTAGAACCAACAGATACACGAATGATAACCGGCATTTTCAGAACGCCGGCACTCATGGACTGCCATTTAGCCAGCTGGTTGAAGATTTCATCACCACAGCAGCCGATAAAGTCACAGTACATGATTTCAGCAATAACACGACCGCCGCTCATAGCATAACCAACAGCAGAACCTGCGATTGCAGACTCAGAAATCGGGGAGTTGAAGAATCTGTGATACGGCAGAGATTCTGTCAGACCCTGATATACAGCATAAGCGCCGCCCCAGTCACGGTTATCTTCACCGTAAGCAACTAAGGTCGGATCTTCATAGAATTTGTCAATGATTGCTTCAAACAGACCGTCACGCAGCTGGTAAACCTTGTTCTTGGAAACGGGTTTGCCGTTCTTGTCAAAACCAAAGCGTTCTTTCTTTGCAATCTTCTGAACTCTGGGGTTTTCTTCCTTCGGAATTAAAACGTCAGGAGTTCTGTCTTCCATCTTTTCAATCTTCTGATTGGAGAACATCATATCAGCAATGATGTTGGGGTTCTTAGCAAGGTCCATTCTGGGAGAAACGTTATCGTCGATTGCCAGGTTAACAATCTTCATCATACGTTCTCTGATATCTTCACGCATAGCAGCAAAATCATCAGCTTTTGCAACCTTAGCTTCAACCAGCTTCTTCTCGAAGTTAACTAAAACGTCATGCTCTGCCCACTTGTCAACCTCTTCCTTGGTTCTGTAAGTAGAAGCATCAGAGGGAGAGTGACCGGTCATTCTGTATGTCAGAGTATCCATTAAGACAGGACCGCCCTGATTGTTTAAGATTTCCATCTTTCTTCTCATAGCGTCGATAACTGCCAGCGGATTGTAACCGTCAACACGTTCAGCGTGGAGCTGAGTCGGGCTAACACCGGCACCAACACGAGCCAGAATGTTGTAAGCCATGGTTTCACCAACAGTCTGACCGCCCATGCCGTAAAGGTTATTGAAGAAGTTGAAGATGATGGGCAGACCCTTGTTGTGACCTTCTTCCCACAGCTGGGTAATCTGGTCCATAGCACCCATGTTCAGTGCTTCCCAAACAGGGCCACGACCCATAGAAGCGTCACCCACGTTAGACACAACGATACCGGGCTTACCATTGATTCTCTTGAACATAGAAGCACCCATAGCGATGGTTGCACTACCACCAACGATAGCGTTGTTGGGGTAAATACCAAAGGGTGTGAAGAATGCGTGCATGGAGCCGCCCAGACCCTTATTAAAGCCGGTTTCACGAGCAAAGATTTCAGCCAGTGCGCCGTAGAGCAGGAAGTCGATCGCTAAATCCTTCACATTACCCTTATCTTTTTCTTTACCTTCAACCACTCTGTAGGTAGCGCCGTCGAAGAAGCCTTCCATATCAGCCAGCAGTTCTTTGTCGTCTAACTTGTGGATACAAGAAAGACCCTTAGCCAGGATTTCACCATGGCTTCTGTGAGAACCGAAGATGTAGTCATTCTTATCTAACAAATAAGCCTGACCAACAGCAGAAGCTTCCTGACCTAAAGAAAGGTGGGCAGGACCGGGGTTATTGTAGCTAATGCCCTGATATTCGCTCTTGGTTTTGATATCCAGAAGCATCTGTTCAAATTCACGGATGATTGCCATGTCGCGATAAATGCGCATGAAATCTTCCTTAGAAAAGTTTTTGCTTTCTTCTTTGATTGTCTTGTTGTACTGGTTAACCGGGATGGGCTCAAATTCCACAAATCCAGGCTGTCTCAGCACATCAGGATCCATAAATTGTGACTTTGGCATAATAAACTTCCTTTCGTCATTTAATATATTTTACAGTTGAAAAATACCTTCACGAACAATTTCACAAACGGTGGGATGGGGGAATACGATTTCCTTAATATCATCCACACGCATTTCGGTTTCAATCATGATACCGGCAGAAACAATGATTTCAGATGCATAGTTTGCCAGCATATGACAGCCAACCAAACGGCGGGTTGCCTTATCCACGATAACCTTGCAAATGCCGTCGCCTCCTTCGTTTTCAGCAACATAACGGCCGCTGTAGTTCATGGTCAGGTTAGCAACCTCAACATCCATGCCCTTCGCCTTAGCGGTTTCTTCTGTTTCGCCAACGCCGCCAACTTCGGGATTGGTGTAAATAACAGAAGGAATTGCGTTGTAACGCATAATGTCTTTCTTACCTAAGATGTTGTTGATTGCAACTTCAGCTTCACGGTAAGCAGTATGTGCCAGCATGGAGTGACCGTTAACGTCACCAACAGCATACACGTTGGGGATATTGGTCTTCATGAAGCGGTCTGTTACAATAGCACCGCGTTCGGTTAAAACGCCTAAGGATTCTAGGCCAATGCCCTGAGTAGAAGCACGGCGACCGATGGACAGGAGAACCTTGTCAGCCTTAACTTCTTCAGTTTTGCCGTCTTTTTCGTAAACAACGGCGTCTTTCTTAACTTCGGTAACTTTTGCACCCAGTTTAAAGGTAATACCCTTCTTTTCATAGTTCTTCATTAAGAGCTTAGAAATTTCAGCATCAGTTGGACCTGCAATCTTATCCATCATTTCAACAACGGTTACTTTAGAACCGGCTGAATTGAAATAAGATGCCATTTCAAGACCGATAACGCCGCCGCCAACGATAACCAGCTCAGCAGGCACTTCTTCCAGATCCAGAATTTCACGGTTTGTCAGAACTGTACCAGCTTCAAAGTTTTCCTTAACGCCAGGAATCGGAGGCATAACCGGCATAGAACCGGTTGCAATGATCAAGCGAGCGCCTGTGTAGCGTTCGTCACCAACCTTAACAACGATTTCGTTGCCTTCTTTGCCGTCAATCACGCCTTCGCCCTCAACAACGGTAACTTTGTTTGCTTTCATCTGAGCACGGATACCGCTGACCAGCGTTTTAACAACCTTCTGCTTGCGAGCGATAACAGCTTTATGGTCAAACTTAACATCGCCGCAGGTTACGCCGTAATGGTCAGAAAAACGAGCATAGTCATAAATTTTTGCGGAATACAAAAGTGCTTTTGAGGGAATGCAGCCTTCATTTAAACAAACACCGCCTAAAAACCGCTTTTCAATTAACAGGGTGTTAAGACCGGCATGACCTGCACGTTCAGCTGCCAGATAGCCACCGGGGCCGCCACCCAATACGATTAAATCATAACCCATAATCGTTGCCTTCTTTCTATGTAGTTAAATTATTTAGCCAGCAATACGCTGAAGTTTTCCAAATTGTTCTTTAAGTCTTTTAAGAACTTAGCGGCAGGTGCACCGTCAACTGCTCTGTGGTCAAATGTCAGTGACAGACCCATTGCAGGATAGTACTTAATTTCGCCGTCAACCTCTTTTGCACGCTGAACAATGGTGTCAACACCTAAGATACCGGTCTGAGGTGCATTTAAGACCGGTGTGAAGGATTCGATACCGAAAGATCCCAGATTGGTAACAGTGAAGCTACCGCCGGTAAGTAAATCAGGGCTGATGGTGCCGCCCTGGCATGCGCCTGCAAGTTCCTTGGTTTCAGCACTGATTTCAGCTAAGGACTTGAGTTCAGAGCAGAAAATGGTGGGAACCATAAGACCACGCGGTGTGTCAACAGCAACACCTAAGTTAACATGGTTGAAGCGACGCATTTTGTCATCCAGCATATGTGCGTTTAAGTCTTCGTGACCCTCGAGCAGAGTTCTTGAAACAGCATATAAAACAATGTCGTTCAAGGTAATGTTGCCAAGACCCAGTTTTTCTGCGTTTGCTTTCAGTTTCTTTCTGTATGCCATAATCTCTGTTGCATCGAAGCTGGTGTTTAAGGTCAGCTGTGCAGTGGTAGACAGAGAATTGTGCATAGACTTGGAGATCACCTTTCTGATGTTGGTCAGCGGTGTATCGGTGTAAGCAACGCCTTCTTCTGCAGCCATAGCTTCTGTTACTGCCTGTGCAACCGGTTTCTTTAAGTCGCCGGTGGTTACGCGGCCGCCAATGCCGGTGCCTTCAAACTGGTCGGTGCTGCCGGCAGCTGCTGCCTGAGCAGCTTTTGTGAATGCTACGCCGCTCTGTGCCAGTGCTTCAACGTCACGTTCAATGATTCTGCCATTAGGACCGCTTCCTTCAGCAAAACGAACGTCAACCCCCAGCTTTTCAGCATGGTTTTTCGCACGGGGAGAAATGAATACGTTATCTTTTGCAGTGTCAGAAAGTGCGGGTGCTGCTACTGCTGCAGGTGCTGCAGCTGCGGGAGCTTCTTCCTTTGCTGCTTCTGCGGGGGCTTCTTCTGCTTCGCCTTCAGGACGGAAAGCAGAAATATCCTCGCCGGGTTCACCGATAACGCATACGTTTAATAAGCATTCAACATCGTCGCCCTCTTCGAAAAATACTTCCAAAAGAGTACCTGCGACAGTTGCTTCCTCATCAAAGGTAGCCTTATCTGTTTCATAGGTAAACAGCATATCGCCTACGTTTACCTGATCGCCTTTTTGCTTATGCCACTTGCCAATGATACAGCTTTCAACTGACTGTCCCTGTCTGGGCATAATAACCGGTGTTGCCATAAAATCCTCTCCTTATTTTTTGTTTTTTGTAAACTAATTGAGCATAACCTGACCGCCGGTAACCGGAACAGCCTGGCCTGTTTCATATTTCTGCTCTACAATGTAAAAGATTGCACGGGCTACATCCATGGTTTCACAGCCTCTGCCCATGGGCACTTTTGCTTCGTAGAACTTTTTAACGTCTTCAACGGTTTTTGCGCCGGGAACCTTGCCGGCATTTAAATACTGAACAAACAAACCGCGTTCGGGGTCAGACCACAGAGGACCGTCAAAGAAGTTGCCGGGGCAGATGGAGTTCACCTTAATATGATAGTCCACCAGCTCCAGTGCAAAGCTCTGGGTTAACCCTATGCCGCCGAATTTACTTCCCGCATAAGCAAAATTCTTGTTTGAACCTTCTAAACCCGATTTTGAGTTGATTTGAATGATATCATAAAATGCATCAGGTCGAATAGCATGCTGCAGCTTCATCACACGGGAAGCATACTTGGTGCATATATAGTACGCAGAATAATTGACCTTGCTCACAAACTCAAAACTCTTAGCGTCCATTTCTTCCAAGCTGCCAGCTTTCAGCACACCAGCGTTATTAATAAAAATATCCAATCCGCCAAAATTCTTGACGGTGTCTTCAATCATGTTTTCCACAGATTCTTCGTCAGAAACATCCACCCTGGTGGCAACGGCGCAACCCGCACCGTTCTTTTCACACAAGGTCTCTGCCACAGATGCTGCCAGCTCATAATTTAAGTCTGCAATCACAACCCGGGCACCCTCTGCCAGCATGGCCTCTGCCACGCCCAGACCAAAGCCTTGGGCTGAGCCGGTAATAATGGCTGTCTTGCCGGATAAACGACCCGCTACCGGCTCCTCTTTGGTGAACACACCGGGGCCTTCAATTTTCACGGATGTTTTTCCGGAAACATCTGCTTCTTTTATTTTTTCAATGATATTCTCTTCTGTCACACCGGAAAGCGTTACCTCTGCTGTCCCGTCCTGAGTATATGTCAGGACGCCTGCATCCATCGCCGCACGAAGTGCGGGGACGATTTTATACAGCTTCATGCTATCCTCCTCATAACACTTCAAGAGCTGATGCCGATGTAACCTCAGCTCTCAAACAATATCACTTATTAGCTAACAAATAATCCTCTGCTTCCTTACACCAGATACCATTATTTTTCTCTACAATTTTAGCAATCTCTACAAGCACAGGGTCATCAGAAGTTGCAAAATCGCTAATTGCTGTCATGGGCATGTCAATGTTCATATAAACCAGTTTTTTACCGCCGGGAATTTTCGGCAGGTTCAGCGTGGTGTCAATGATAGAATCAATACCACCCACATGGGTAATCATCATAGCAGGGTTTAACTTACCCGCTTCCATCATTTTAATGGATTCAATCAAATCATCTGTGTTACCGCCGCTGGTACCAACGATATGGGTAGAAGCGTAGTGAACATTATAGAAGTTAAACTCAGCAGAAAATTCAGGATTGGTAGGACCTGCAAAGAAGTTTAAGCAACCGTCTTTACCCAGAATTTTATCACCCATTTCAACAACAGGCTTAACCGGTGCAAATACAAATACATCATCATATCCCTTGCCGCCGGACAGTTCCATCATCTTCTCGGTGGGGTTTTCAATATTAGCAGTATTTAAATAAATCAACTCAACACCGTTTTTCTTCGCTTCTTCAACGGTTAAAACAGAAGCTGCACGGTCAAGACGTGCCTGGTCAATATCGGTTACAACCAAAAGCTTCGGCTTTCTTTCATTGTGAATCGCATAATCAATAGCACCCAAACCCATAGGACCAACGCCGGCTAAGATTGCCATGTTACCGCCAATTACAGTACCCATGTTATGCACATAAGAGCCTGCCTTGGTATGATAATTTGCGTGGAAACCGCCAACGATACAGCTCATGGGTTCAGCCAAAGAGCCATAAAAGAATGCATCGCCGTTATACGGAAGCAAGCAGCCCAATTCCATAACCTCGTTAGGAATAATAACATAGGTGGAGCTGCCGCCAATGTGCTGATAGGAATAGCCGGGGGCTGCCAGTGAGCCTTTGTAGTTAATTGCCGGCTGAATGGCAAACTTCTGACCTTCTTTATACTGACCCTGCCATTTAGAACCAACCTTTACAATCTCACCGCAGAACTCATGACCGATGATAATGGGTTTTTCTGCAACATCATTAGGAACACGCTTGTGGTCAGCACCCTGAATGGACGCTTTGTAAGAAGACATGCAAATGCTGTCAGAAATAACGTGTGCTAAAATCTCGCTGTCTTTAATTTCCGGCAATTCGAATTCTTCCAAACGTAAATCGTTTTTACCGTACAGTCTTACTGCCTTTGTTTTCATAGTATTTACACTCCATTTCCGCCGCACATGCGACGTAATTTTTTATTAAATTATTTCCATACCGGCTTTTTTTGCCTCTTGTTTTAGGGCATCATCCGGCTCCTTGTCTAACACTAAAATGTCCACATCCTCGGGCCTGCAAAAGGTATAAGGCATACTTTTGCCGATTTTGGTGGAGTCTATTAAAACAATCGTCTTCTTCGCTTTTAAAATGACCTGTTGTTTTAACTTATATTCATCAAAGCTACCGTTTGTAAAACCATTTTCAAGGCTAAAGCAACTGGCAGCCATAAAGGCAATATCAATGTTAATATCGCGAATGTGCTCAAGCGCCCCTGCACCGGAAACGCAAAGGTTATTGCGATTTAACTCACCGCCTACTAAATTCACGGTTGCACTTTTATTTTGTGACATTTCAAGGGCTATATTCACGCCGTTGGTAATCACTGAAAACCGGCCGCTATGAAGCCTTCTGGCTAGCTGCATCATGGTAGAGCCTGCGTCAATAAAAATGCTTCTGCCGGCTTCTGCAAGACCGGCTGCTTTATCGGCAATCACCCGTTTTTTATCGGCATTTAAAATTTCACGCTGGGCATAATCCCCTTCTACATCCTGAAAAAGACTGCGGGACAAATTGCTTAAGGACTTAGCACCGCCTTTAATTTTAATGATTTTATGCTCCTGCTCCAAATAATCCAAATCCCGACGAAGGGTCATGGATGAAACCTCCGGAAACAGCGCTTCAAGCTCATGAATGCTGACTGCGTCTTTTTGCTCAATCAAATTAAAAATTGCTTTGCGTCTGTCCTGCACCAACTGCCACCACCTATCCAAATGTGATTTTTTCTCATGCTCATGTTATTATATAACATTTTGCCTGTAAGGTCAAGTATTATTTTTCTTTTTTTCTATTTTTCCACATAGAAAAAAAACTGTTGCAAAATCCAATTTTTTGGCAATCTGCAACAGTTTTTTATGATTGCATAAAATTATTATGTGAAAAATTCACATTTTTAATCACAGTTTTCACATTTTTCTGCCTGATTATCACATTTTAACGGTGAAATGCACGGTTTTTTCACGCCGTGCGGTTGCCTGTCCGCATCGCATCGACGGCATTTTTTCCTAAATAGACCACAAAGGCTGTGCATTTCTTCTTCCATGCAATCAAGGCTGTGACAAAGGCAGGAAAAAATCCCACGGGATTTCATAAAAACCTCCTAACAAAATATTCCTGTTATCAGTTTATTCCGCCGCGGGTAAATGAGTGACGAATCCCAACGCCAGAGCCTGTACATATGACAAGAAGCGCATGAAACCGAAAGGGTTTTACATTTCGTCAACATCATTTTATGATGCTATTTTCTCCTTATAGTGCCTGCATTTGTACGGCATTATATTTTTGTAAAAGCCTGACGGGGCGATAGGCAAGCTTTGCCTGTCTGAGTCCGGCAAGACCCATGTCCTCCTCACGGTTAGCATAGGGAATCCCTGCCCATTCATGACTTAAAAACTCGCTGTTAATCACGTTGAAAAGCCCACGATAGTCCGCAGCAAATTCCACATGCACAAGCACCGTTTCCTCTGACACCTGCTCCCCAACAGAAAATGCCACCAGCTTGCCATCTATATAAATACCGCCGCCGCGAACCGGCAGCTTCTCAAAATTCTCAAGTAATCGCTTTGTTGCCTCGCGGGAGCCCGCAGACCACCTGAGGTCTTCCTTTTCTGCCACCCAACGGTCATAAAGTGCTAAGCATTCCGGCATATCCTCTTGCGCCAAGGATTTGTATACATACGCATAAGTCTTTTTAAAATAATTAAAATGATTTCTTTTTCCATGCAGGCTTTTGCCGGATAAGTGAATCAGCTTGTCCGTTTCATAAATATAGTCTGCATCGTTTCGATCCTCAATAAATTCAAAACACCCGGGAAACAGCCCCTTCAGCTCCTCTGCCATTTCCGCAGACAGATTGCGAAACACCGGCGTTAAGCCCTGACTTTTGATATAGGCAGAAAGCTTGCAAATAGCTGCCGCACGGTCGCCGTCTCCTATGGGATACGAAACCGAAACCGGCCGTCTCTCCCCTTGAAAAAACAGAACCAGACACCCCTCAACCACATCATAGGTGATGCCACCGCCGGACCACATGAACATGTTTGTAAAATTATAGGTGGAATTCACCTGATTATGAATATGTTGTGAAAATACCGGCTGCGCTTCTATTGTAATGTTCTTTCGTTCAACCATAATGAGCCTCGTTTCATTTGTAATCGCTTTCAAAGTATCGGAACAAATCGTCACAAATGTCTTCGCTGACTGAAAGTCCTGTAAAATGCTCAAAGGCACAAACGCCCTGATATAAAAGCATCCCTAAACCGTTCATGGTTTTAGCACCCTGTGCCTCTGCCGTCTGCAGAAAAACTGTCTTTTTGGGGTTATAAATCAGGTCGCAGCACAAAAGGTCAGCATGATAGGGAAAATCCTCCGGCATGGGATTTCTGTCTTTATAATCTCCCATACCGAGCGGCGTACAGTTTACGGCAATGTCGTACCGAAGATTTTTATCAAGCCCACACATAAGCTCCGTATCGGGAAAGCTCTGCGTCATCTGACGGATTTCCTCCAAGGGATTTTCTTTCCTCGACACAATGGTAACAGATGCCGCACCGGCTTGTGCCAGTTTATAAGAAAGCGTGCGCGCTGTGCCGCCGGTCCCCGCTAAAAGAACATGCCTGCCCTCAACCGACGCCCCCCGGCGCTTTAGAGACCGCATAAAACCAATGCCGTCAGTATTATAGCCATGCCATTTTCCATCACGATTGACCAATGTATTAACATTGGCAAGGTTTTTCGCATCTTCATCTAATATATCCGCTAAGGATAAGGCATCAATTTTGTAAGGTGCTGTTACGTTAAAACCTAAAAACCCCATGTGCTTTGCACCCATAAGCACAGGCACAAGCTGCTCTTTTGATTCAATATTAAACGCCAAATACACCATGTCAGCACCGGTTTTTTCTGCCAAGAATCCATGAAGCTTTGGCGACAAACTGTGAGACACCGGATTGCCTAAAATGCCTGCCAGCTTTGTTTTAGCTGTAATTTCTTTCATATGTGAGTCTCTCCCCTTTTCTCTAGCGGTGCAAAACCGTGCCACAATGCAAAGCAAGGGCACCATGCCATTGCAAAACGCCCTTGTCACAAAAGTATAAACATTAAACCTTAAGATACATCAAAACGCCAATGAAAACACCCAAAACCGCACCCACAGCCACCTCAACCGGGCTATGCCCAATGAGTTCTTTTAGCCGTTTTCCAAACATTTCCGGTGCATCTTTGCCAAAATTCTCAATGATATCATTTAAAATCTCCGCTTGTCTTCCTGCTTCACGGCGAACACCGGATGCATCATACATCACAACAAAGGACAAGACAAAACAAGCCGCAAACAACGGAGACTCCAGCCCCGTCTCAAATGCAACAGCCGTTGAAAGAGCTGTTACAAAAGACGAGTGCGAGCTGGGCATACCACCTGAACCAACAATGCGACGCAAATCAAATCTCTTATCTTTAATACGCACAATAATAACCTTTAAAACCTGAGCAATGAGCCATCCCAAAAGTGCCGTGATTAAGGCTTTATTCCCCAAAAGGCTGTACACATATTTCACATCCATCACCACTTTTGATTCCTTTTTCAGAGAGCGGGCACTTATCTGTCACGCTGCAATAAGAAGTTAGCAAGACCTTTCAAAAACTCTGCCCGTTCACCATATTCATCCAAAACTTCTATTGCCATGCGGGTATAGTCTTCCAACATTTTTTTAGATTGCTCTAAGCCATACAGCGTAACAAATGTTGTTTTTTCATTTTCGCTGTCACTGCCAACGGGTTTACCTAAAACCTCCGTTGTGCTTTCAACATCTAAAATATCATCCTTAATCTGGAAGGCAACACCTAAATAGCGTGCAAACTTTTCCATGTTTAAAACATCTTCTTTGCTACCGCCGCCAACCAGGGCACCGGCTTTTGCAGCCGCCATCATCAGGGCGCCGGTTTTGCATACATGCATTGCCATTAAGGTCACAGAGTCAATGGATGTGCCCTCAGACTCCAAATCAATTACCTGACCGCCAATCATACCTTCCGTACCGGACAGTGTGCCGATAATTTTCAGCGCCTCAACTGTGGTTGCCGGGGATACTTTTGAATGGTTAAGTGCTGTTTCAAAAGCGCAGTTTAAAAGAGCATCCCCTGCCAAAACTGCCATAGCTTCACCATATACCACATGATTGGTGGGCTTACCGCGACGTAAATCGTCATCGTCCATACAGGGCAAATCATCGTGAATCAGCGAGTAGGTATGTATCATCTCAATGGCGCAGGCAAAAGGCATCGCCTCTTCAGGATCCCCTCCAAAGAGCTCTGCACAAGCCGCACAAAGCACAGGGCGAATGCGCTTACCGCCGGAAAACAAGCTGTATTCCATAGCATCGTAAATCGCCGCCTGATGATTCTCCTGCTTCACAAAATACTTCTGCAAAGACTGGTTCGCCAGATTAATTTTCGCTTCAAATTCCGCTAAAAAATCCATAGTAACCTCCATGTTTTCATTTATGAAAAGGGTTTTTCTATTATTTCGCCTTCTTCTGACTGCACCAGGCGTGTGACCTTTTGCTCTGCCTGATCCAGAATTTTCTGACATTCCTTTGTTAGCTTAACCCCTTGTTCAAACAGAGAGAGGGCACGGTCTAAATCCGGCCCGCCCTGCTCCAGCTCTTCAACCACTTGGGTAAGCTCTGCCATAATCTGCTCAAATGTTTTCTTCTCTGCCATCATCATGTCTCCTTATGCAGAAATTAATCATCAAATTGGGTTAAATGTCCGCAAGTTTCCATATCGCCATAATCCAGTTGCCGGAGTGCTTCATATAAAACAATGGCAACGGCATTTGAAAGATTTAAAGAACGAATATCCGAAAGCATGGGAATCCGTACACATGCGTCATAATGTTCATGTAAAAGCGCCTCCGGCAAGCCCTTGGTTTCTTTACCGAAAAACAAATAATCCCCATCCTGATACTGAGCATCTGAATGCCGCTTTTTTGCCTTTGTGGAACAAAAATAATACGTTCCCGGGCATTTTGCAAAGAAATCCTCCAAATTATCATAATACCGAATGTCAAGCTCATGCCAGTAATCAAGTCCTGCACGTTTTAACTTTTTGTCATCAATGGCAAAACCCATGGGCTTAATGATATGTAAAACACTGCCCGTCGCCCGACAGGTGCGGGCAATATTCCCCGTGTTCTGTGGGATTTCAGGTTCCACCAAAACAATATTCATTGCCAAAGCGACTAGCTCCTTCCATTTACAAAGCGGTCAATTCGTTCTAAGGCTGCGTTAATATTTGCAATGCTGTAAGCATAAGAACAACGAATAAAGCCCTCACCGCTGTCGCCAAAAGCAGTACCCGGCACAACAGCAATTTTTTCCTGCATCAAAAGCTTTTCTGCAAAATCATTAGAGGTAAGCCCCGTTGACTGCACCGAGGGGAACACATAAAAGGCACCCTCAGGTTCAAAGCAGGAAAGTCCCATCTTGTTAAAGCCGTCAACAATCACCCGTCTTCTGTAATTATATTCTTCACGCATTCTGGCAATGTCATTATCACCGTTCTTCACAGCTTCAACAGCCGCATACTGGCTTGCCGTAGGCGCACACATAATGGCATACTGATGAATCTTCATCATTTGCTCCATAATTTCTTTGGGAGCCGCTGCCCAACCCAAACGCCAACCGGTCATAGCATAGCTCTTGGAAAAGCCGTTGACAACAATGGTTCGCTCCCACATGCCGGGCAAGCTTGCAATGGAAACATGTTCCCTACCATAGGTCAATTCGCCGTAAATTTCATCCGATAACACGAAAATATTTTTTTCACGCAAAACAGAAGCAATTTCCTCTAAATCCTCGTTTGTCATAATGCCGCCGGTGGGGTTATTGGGATAAGGCAACACCAAAAGCTTGGTTTTCGGGGTAATGGCATCGAGTAGTGCCTGTTTCGTCAGTTTAAATTTATCTTCATTTTTTGTCACAATGGGCACAGCTGTAGCCCCTGCCAAAACTGCACAGGGCTTGTAGCAAACAAAGCTGGGCTCCGGAACGAGCACCTCATCCCCCGGGTTGACTAAGGCACGAATGCACAGGTCAATGGCCTCGCTGCCACCCACCGTTACCAGAATTTCTTTTGCCGGGTCATACGTTAAATTCACCCGACGCTCCATATAACGGCTAAGTTCTGTTCTGAGTTCCATTAAACCGGCATTTGATGTATAATAGGTTCTGCCGCGCTCTAAAGAATAAATTGCTTCGTCGCGAATGTGCCAGGGGGTTACAAAGTCCGGCTCACCCACACCCAAAGAGATTGCATCCTTCATCTCGCTGACAATATCAAAAAACTTTCGAATACCGGAAGGCGGAATTTGCTTAACCTTCTCCGATAATAACTGTTCATAATTCACAGAGACATCACCTCACGGGTATCCTGATGTTTTTCATTAATGATAACACCATCGACTTTATATTTTTTCAGAACAAAGTGGGTCGCTGTGCTTAACACCTGCTCCAAGGGGGCCAGCTTTTCAGCAACGAACAAAGCCACTTCTTTCATGGTTTTTCCCTCAATAATTAATGCCAGATCATAACCGCCGGACATCAGATACACCGAAGCAACCTCTTCATACTGATAAATCCGCTTTGCCACCTCATCAAAGCCTTCACTTCTTTGCGGGGTAACCTTCAGCTCAATAATTGCTGAAACCGGCTCTGCGTCTGTATTTTCCCAGTTAATGATGGTTTTATATCCAACAATAATATTCTTTTCTTCAAATTCTTTAATCTGCGCCGCCACGGCGATAGGGTCACGGCCTAACATCACGGCGATTTGTTCCGCCGAAAGGCTGGCATCACGCTCTAACAATTCTAAAATCTTTTTCATAGTTGTCACTCCTTATGTAAAATTACTCCATATAATTCGTTAAGGTACCGACTTTTTCAATGATAACCGAAACCTTGTCGCCGTGTTGCATAGGCCCGATGCCTGCCGGCGTACCCGTTGTGATCACATCCCCGGGGAAGAGCGTCATAACCCCTGATACAAAGCTGACAAGCTCCCGGGGTGAAAACATCATCATATCAGTATTGCCCTGCTGCTTCACCTCGCCGTTTAACTCTAAACGAATATCTAAAGACGACACATCAACCTCAGTTTCAATAAACGGTCCCATCGGTGCAAAGGTGTTAAATCCTTTCGCTCGTGTCCACTGCCCATCAATCTTCTGCAGGTCACGGGCAGTAACGTCATTTAAGCAGGTGTAGCCGAATATGTAGTCATCCGCTTCCTCCGGCTGGATCTTGTCTGCGGTTTTGCCGATGATAACAGCAAGCTCCGCCTCGTAATCCACCTGACCGGATTGACACGGCCACAAAATTGTACCCCCATTCGGCAAAAGAGCCGTTGTGGGCTTTGAAAAAAGAACCGGGGCCTTCCGTTGTTCTTCTTTCAATTCTTTTGCATGGTCGCTGTAATTTAAACCCACAGCAATAATTTTTGTAGGCTCGCAGGGCACCAAAAGCTTCACGCAGGATAACAAAACACCCTCTTTCGCGACTGTAAAATCGCCAAAGATGTTCCCCGTCACAGGATACACAGTTTCGTCTTCCAAAACGCCATAAGAGGTTATGCCCTCATATTCATACCGTAAAAATTTCATACCTCGACCCGCCTTTTACTGTCTTATTCTGCGTCCTCTTCCTCCAGCACGCAGCCTTCAACATATTCCCAAAAATGCTCAACACACTCGCTTTGCTTCACAGAAAAAGGAATTAAAATATCCCCTTCTCTAAGCGATAGCTCTTCTGCAATCATTTCCAAATTATTTGCAAGCTGGGTTTTACTCAGTTTATCACACTTTGTGGCAAACACCACAGAATAAGCACAACACTCCTGAATCCATTCCTGCATGGCTTTGTCTTCACGGCTGGGCTTGTGCCTTGAATCCACAAGCTGCACAACCTGACAAAGCTGGGGGCGGCTTTCTAAATAATCGTTAATCATGTTCCCCCAGGATTCAATCTCTTTTTTGGAGCGCTCAGCATAGCCATACCCGGGCAGGTCGACCAGCATCAGCTGGTTGTCCACATTATAAAAATTAATCGTGATGGTTTTACCCGGCGTTCCGCTGACGCGGGCTAAGCTCTTTCGATTCAGCACCTTGTTAATCAAGGATGACTTACCCACGTTTGACCGCCCTGCCAGAGCAATCTCCGGCATATGAGTGTTGGGATATTGCACCCGCTTCACTGCCGAAATCACTAAATTCACATTGTGTATATTCACTCTCATAGCTGTCCTCAATTCAAAGCAATTGCCAAAACCTCATGCATGGATTTCACCGGAACAATCCTGAGGTTTTCTTTGACAACACCCTCTAACTCATCAATATCCTTTTCATTTTCTGCCGGAATGATAACCGTTTTAATGCCGGCACGAAATGCCGCCAAAGTCTTTTCCTTTAGGCCCCCAATGGGAAGCACTCGCCCGCGAAGCGTAATTTCCCCCGTCATGGCAACCTCACGGTTAACGGTTTTTCCCGTTAGGGCTGAAACCAACGCTGTGCCAATTGTGATACCGGCAGAAGGACCATCCTTGGGGGTTGCACCCTCCGGCACATGGATGTGAATGTCTTTGTCTTTATAAAAATCTGTGTCAATGCCCAAAGCATCGCAGTTTGCTCTGACATAGCTGATGGCAGCCTTTGCAGACTCCTGCATCACATCGCCCAACTGACCTGTCAGCTCGGTCTTCCCTGTTCCCGGCATAATATTCACTTCAACAGACAGGGTATCGCCGCCAACCTGCGTCCATGCAAGACCGGTTACAATCCCCACCTCATCCTGCTTACCAATTGTCTCAAATAAAAATTTCTTCTTACCCAAAAAGTCCTGCAGGTTTTTGTCTGAGATCCGCACAACGGTGTCTTGCTCTTTTGCCAGAGCCAAATCCGCTTTGCGGCACAGGGTGGCAATGGTGCGCTCTAAACCTCTGACGCCGGATTCCTTGGTATAAAATTCAATCACGGCATGAAGTGCTTTATCTGTCAGCTTAAAGTTTTTGCTAGATAAGCCGTGTAGTTTTTTCTGTTTGGGTAACAGGTGCCGCTTTGCAATCTGGAATTTTTCCTCTGCGGTGTAGCCTGTCAGTTCAATGACCTCCATACGGTCTAAGAGCGGTCTGGGTATGGTATCTAACGTGTTTGCCGTTGCCACAAACAACACCTTAGACAGGTCAAAATCCACCTCTAAAAAGTGGTCACGGAATTTATTGTTTTGTTCGCTGTCTAAAACCTCTAAGAGCGCGGCTGCCGGGTCACCTCGATAGTCTGACGCCATCTTATCAATTTCATCAAACAACATCAAGGGATTTTCCGATGCCGCCTGCTTCATCGCCTGAACAATTCTGCCGGGCATTGCCCCAATATAGGTTTTTCTGTGACCGCGGATATCTGCTTCATCCCGAATGCCGCCTAAAGAAATTCTGACATATTTTCTCCCAAGGCTTTCGGCAATGCTTTTGGCAATGGAGGTTTTACCCACACCCGGCGGACCTACAAGGCACAGAATCGGACCGGCGAGGCTCCCTGTTATCTTTTTAACGGCTAAATATTCTAAAATTCTTTCCTTAACTTTCAAAAGACCAAAGTGGTCTCTTTCTAAAATTTTAGATGCCCGGCCTAAATCCATATTTTCTTTTGTCGATTTATTCCAGGGCAGGTCACAAATCCAGTCAAGATAGGTCCTAATCACAGAGCCTTCAGGATTCCCGAATTGCATTTTGGAAAGCCTGCCCAGCTCTTTTTCGCATTTTTCATAAACATCTGAGGGAACGCCGGCATCTAACAGTTTTTGACGAAGCTCCTGAATTTCAAGTCCAATGCCGTCTTTATCGCCCAGTTCTTCCTGAATGACCTTCATTTGTTCACGAAGAAAATATTCCTTCTGGTTTTCATCCATCTGCCGTTTTACTTTCCGGCTGATTTCATTGTCAATATCTAAAATTTCTGTTTCACGAATTAAGAAGGCAATCAGTTCTTCCATCCGCTGTGCCACACTGACTGTTTCAAGCAGCATTTGCTTATCAGATAAGGGAAGCTGTAGATTGCCGGCAATGGTGTCAGAGAGCTCCTCAGGATTTTTCATATGCTCCAAGGAGGCAATCATTTCAGGATTCGGCTTGTGATTGCTGCCTAAGTAGCGTTTAAACTCTTCAACCAAGCGACGCATCAGCGCCTCACAGTGAAGCTCTGAAATCTCATCACCCGGATTTTCGCTCAGTTCTTCTACCAAAACGGTAGCAAAGGGGCGTTCACTGATGACATGGCAGATTTCTCCGCGGTATAAACCCTCTACCAAAACCCGAACCATAGAATTGGGCATTTTAACAATTTGCTTAATCCGGCAAACTGTTCCCACCGTTTCAATCTCATCCATCTTCGGGTCTTCCTTTATGATGTCTTTTTGCATGGCTAAAAAAGCCAACTGATTATCAAGCATGGCTTGCTCCAGTGCCTGCAGTGACTTTTTGCGTGCAACATCAAAATGCATCAGGGTTTTGGGGAAAATAACCAGCCCACGGGTTACAATCATGGGCAGGCTGGCTGTTTTCTTAATCATTAACTGGTTCATATATTCCTCCGAATCGGGCCGGGTTTCATAGCGCATTAAACCGACAAAAAATTTGATATAGGATTAGTCTTTCAAAAACATCTTTTTTTAAAACCTTTTGCCGCAATTTTCGTAAAGCAAAAATTCGCATATGTCAATTATACCAAATTTTCAGGCAGATTTCAAATTTTTTTCGAAATTCTTTGCCGACAAGCAAAAACAACAGAAAAAACAAGCGTTATGCTCTTTCTAAAGCTTGTGCAATATCTGCAATAATGTCATCTGCGTTTTCAATGCCCACGCTCATTCTAATCAAATCGCTGCCAATGCCGGCATCAACAAGCTGCTGGTCGGTAAGCTGGCGATGGGTTGTGCTGGCAGGATGCAAAACACAGGTTCTGGCGTCTGCCACATGCACCACAATGGCTGCAAGCTTTAAGCTGTCCATAAAGCGAACTGCCGCTTCTCTGCCACCGGCAACGCCAAAGGAGATAACGCCGCAAACGCCATTGGGCAAATACTTCTGCGCCATTTCATACTGGCTGTTGCCGGGAAGCATGGGATAGTTCACCCAGCTTACCTTTTCATGCTTTTCTAAGAACTCTGCCACCCTCAGGGCATTTTCGCAATGGCGCTCCATTCTCAGATGCAAGGTTTCTAAGCCTAAGTTTAAAAGATAGGCAGAAATCGGGCTGGGAGCAGCGCCAATATCACGCAGAAGCTGCACGCGCGCCTTGGTGATGTAAGCCGCTTCGCCAAAATCTTTTGTATACACAACGCCGTGATAGGATTCATCCGGCTGTGACAGTTCAGGATATTTGCCACCTTTTTCCCAATCAAACTTACCGCTGTCAACAATCACACCGCCAACAACTTGCGCATGACCATCCATATATTTTGTAGTGGAATGGGTAACAATATCAGCCCCAAATTCAAAAGGACGGCACAGAATGGGTGTGGGGAAGGTGTTATCAACAATGAGGGGCACGCCATGCTTGTGTGCAAGGTCTGCAAAACGGCGAATATCTAAAATGTCCAGCGCCGGATTGGCTACCGTTTCACCAAATACAGCACGGGTTCTCTCGTCAAACAAGGCATCAATTTCTGCATCGGTTGCACCCGGACGGATGAATCTGACCTCAATGCCCATTTTCTCCATGGTGACCGCAAACAGATTCACCGTTCCGCCGTAAATAGAAGAAATACTTAAAAAGTTATCGCCGCTTTTTGCAATATTTAAAATTGAAAACAGATTCGCCGCCTGACCGGAGGATAGGCAAAGTGCACCAACACCGCCCTCTAAATCTGCGATTTTCTTTTCGACTGCATCGACGGTGGGGTTAGAAATACGGGTATACATATGCCCCGGTGCCTGCAGGTCAAAGAGCTTACCCAAATGGTCTGCCGAATCATATTTATAGGTTGTGCTCTGGTAAATGGGCAGAACGCGAGGTTCGCCGTTTTCGGGCTGATAGCCACCCTGAATACAAATGGTTTCTTTCTTATAATTGTTCATGTTAACTTCCTCCTGTATATCATTGATATGTTCATGTTTTATAATGTAATAACTGTTTCTGTCCACGCATCCGTTGGCTTATGGCAGGAAAAATATAAAACCTGCCCTGCGTGCCTATCACAAAGCCACGAAAACGCCTCTTTTTGACGGGTATCATCCAGCTGCATAAAGGCATCGTCTAAAATCAGCAGGGGAATTTCATCATACAGCGTTTTTAAAACTGCCATCCGCAGTGCAAAGTACAGCAAATCATAGGTGCCTGCGCTGACAAACTCTGCAGGAACAATGTCATTGCCTGCCGGCGTTTTCAGCATGATTTTATATGCATCCGTCACCCGAATCTCCTGATATTTACCACCGGTCAACTCAGCAATCAATGCGCCGGATTTCTCATTTAAAACAGGTGCAAAGGTGTTTTTCATATCCTCGGCACATTCTGCCATCACATCCCGCGCTAAGCTGATAGCCTCATACTGTTCACAGAGCTCTCTGCGGCGCTCGTATGCTTCTTCCAGCGCACTTTCGATCATGCTGACGCTTCTTGTACCGGAAAAGCCGTTTTCAGCTTTTGCATTTTTTTGTGCCAGTTCCCGTTCCAGTTCCAGTTGCTGCCTTTGCAGCTTTTGGCGAGCCTCATCTAAAACCGCCAAAGGCGGACCGTTATATGCAACCTTTTCTTTTGCCTCTGTCTCCGGCAAAGCGTCTAACTCTAATGCCAGTCTCTTTACGCTTTCAGCCAGCCTTTTTTCTTCTTGCCCGAGAGCTTCAAGCTTGAAGCTAAGAGCCTTTCCGGCTTCTAATTTTTCAGTTAAAGCCTGCAGGCTATCCACCTGTGCTTTGCTAAATATGACTTTAATTTCTTCTTTTAGCAGCGCCAGCTGTTGGTCCGTTGCCTCTTCTTGCATGCGGGCAAGGGCTGACTGCTTCTCTTTCAGCTGTGCCGCTAAAGATAGGTTTTCTTTGTTATTCCCACGCCTTATGCCGAAAACAAGACCTAATAAAAAGGCGGCGGTCAAAACAAAAAAGAAAGGCGAAAGAAAGATTCCCAAGAAAATGGTGAGAAGAACAAACAACAGCATCATAGCTACTAAAGCCACGGAAGCCTTTTTCTGCTTCTTCTGCGCCACTTGCTCTGTCAGTTCATTCACTTCCTGCAAAAGCGCCGCCTGCTGCTTCAGCTGTTTTTCCAAAACTGTGCAAGCCGCCTCTTTTTCCGCCAAATGCAAAACCGCATCCGGCTCCAGCGATAGCACAGAAGCTAACGCTTCTTTTTCTGCTGCAAGCTGCTTCTTTTCTGTCTGCAAGGCATCAAGGCGCTTTGTCTCCTGCTCCAGATGCGCTGATACCTCTTCTGCTTTTTTTATCGCCTGCTGCACTTTCTGATACTCTAAATAAGCAGCTGCTGTTTTTCTTTGCTCATCCAGTTCTGAAAGTTTTCTGTCTGCAGCTTCTTTTTCTGCTGTCATTTGCTGAATGTCTGAAAGCAGCGACCGAAAAGAAAGGTTTATCTGTTTGGCTTCCAGCAGTTCTGTTTTTAAGGCTTCAATCTCGCTGTCAAGCTGCACAATCAAACCCCCACGACCGGTTTTGGTCACCAGCTCATGCTGCGTGCGTTCCAGCTCTGCCAAAGCTTTTTGTACCGATGTATCTTCATCACCGGTCCTTTCCAGGTTAGAAAGCCGGGTCATCAGCTCATCTTCTTTTCCCTTTTCAAAAGCCGCACCCAACTGACTGATAAACAAGGTTTTGTAAAAAGCCTCCTCGCCAACGCCTAAAAAGTGTTGACCGATTTCGTCGGGACTTACAGAAACCTCCTGCCAGTCAACAGCTGTCATTAGCTTGGTTTTATCCCCCCGGGCGGTTTGCCCAAAGCGACGGCTGAGCACATATTCTGTGCCCTCTGCTTCAAAATAAAGGGTGCCTGCCATGTAGGTTTCTCCCCAGGGCATATACAGGCTTCGGCTGTCGCCCCGAAGACCACCGCCACGAACCTTTGCCGCTAGCCCGTAAAACATAGCGGCAAGAAAGGCGCAAAGCGTGCTTTTTCCGGCTTCATTTTCGCCGTAGATATATTGCGCACCGCTATTTAACTCTAAGGTAAAATCCTTTAAACCGCCAAACTGCTCAATTTCTATTTTCTGTATCTTCATCGGCTCTTCACCTTCTCTCCTGCCAAGGCTGAAAGCCCATATTCAAGTGCCCGCCGGCACAGCGCCTCTTTTCCCTCTTCCTGCCGTGCCAGAATTTTCTGAACGAACTGACCCCGAACACCTGCTTCCTTTGCCAGCTCCTCAAGGCGCAAGGGGCGTTTTGTTTTGTCACACACCTTCAGGAAAAAGCAATCAGAAAAAGCTTCTGCTACCACAGTTTCATCCGGAACAAGCTCCGTTTCACCAACCAAAACAATTTTATATAAGTCCTCCGGTGTCAAAATTTCCTGCCGCACCCGCCGGATGATTTCGTCATGAGTGACTAGCCCGCTAATGTTAACCGAAATCTCTCTATGCCGCCGGCGGCAAAGAGGCACAAATTGCGTTGTCACACTGTCTTTCGTCACCTCAGCGCAGACCACACCTTTGTCATCCAGCTCATCAAAGCCGCGTCCCTCCGGGCAACCGGGGTACACGCACAAAGTATTCCCAATTTTCGTTTCTATATAACTATGTATATGTCCTAGCGCCAAATAGGAAAGACCTGATGCTGCCACCATGGCACGGTCTACGGGATTATAATCGTTTCCGCCCAAATCACCGTGCATCAAAAGTAACGTCGGTCTGTCAGGCGAGCAGCGAAATTCGGGCAAAAGGCTCTCTTGCTGCACCGCCCCGGAAAAGGAAATGCCGCAGATGTCGCAATCTGCCACAGAAAAACACGCAAGATCCGTTCCGAAAACATGCACATTTGGCGAAAGAGACATGAGCTTATAATACGACTGCTCCGAAAGGGGATCGTGATTGCCGGCAGCAATGAAAACCGGAATATCACCTAAGGATGCAAAGCCTGAGCATAGGGTTGCTATGGTTTCCGCCTCCACAGAATCCTGATCAAACAAGTCTCCGGCAATCAAAAGTGCATCTGCCGTCTTTGCCAATTCTATAATCGAAAGAAAGGTGCGTCTGAGTTCTGCTTGCCTGACAGCGGCACTTTTCCCGTCTCCAAGACCGGAAAACGCCGTATCTAAATGTAAATCGGCACAATGAACAAATTTCATATTCCCACTTCCTTTCTGTATTTTGTAAAAATTATATAATCCATTTTTTTAAAACCGGTATGCTCGAAAGCACGCCATACACAAAAAGACAAATCAAAAGCACCAAAACCGAAAGGAGCGGCACAGAGAAAAGCGCTGGTAACAGTTGTGCCCTGATGCCAAAATGTTCTAATATGTATAGGATGAACATATGGGATAAGTATATACAAAAAGATGCTTTTGAAAGACATAGAATCATTTTTTTAAAAATTCCTTTCGCCTTCACAAACGAGGCAAGAGAGAAAATTCCCGCCGCCAAAAGGCAAACTCCCGGGCTGGTGCCCTGCAAGAACTGTTCATTCAAGGCACCGGCTTGATAGGATAAAATGAAAGTAGCGCCAAAAGTAAGTATAAAGCCCACTAAAAAGCATACCACACTTTTTATAAAAGTGAAAGGGTATTTCGTCAGATAATATCCGAAAAGACCATACCCAACAGATGCAAAGGTCAGGTTAATCGCCCATTGACCGGTGAGCCCGGAAAGCAAGGTAAAGGGTGCAAAATTGCGAAGCATGGGATAAACCACCGCAAAGACTCCCCAGATGCAAAGCGCATATTCCAATAGTTTTTTATCCGCTTTTTCCGCAAAAAGCCGGGTTATGGGCAAAAACACATAGACAATTAAAATCATGTGGATATAGTAAAAATGAAACTCCTGATCAAAGAGCAAGAGCCGCTTTAGAGAATACCATATCATAGAAAGATTCATTTGCCCCGCTAGCACCAGATGATATAATTTATAGCCAAATCCCCAAACCAGCATTGCCAGAACAATCCGGGCAATATTATGAAAATACAGTTTTTTCAGCGAAAGTGGCTTTGCCGCATTTAGCATAATAGCGCCGCTTGCCATCAAAAATAGCGGAACGCTGCCGCGAACAAGAGCACCCCATAAAAGTCCGCTTGTCCATGCAAAAGACCCTATCTGTGTCTGGGTCAGCACACCTGAGCCAACATGAATGACCAGAACACCAAAAATTGCAATTGCTTTTATGAAATCAATGGTCAGATTTCGTTCCTTTGTTTGTGACATAACAGTATCTCCTTGCTAATGCTGCATAAACCAAGTAATGAAAAGGTTCTCTTTTCTGGTCGTGCGCTTACTGCCAGATGTGTGCATCATTTCCAAATAAATTTATAATTGATGGACTCTCCCCCATCAACAAGTATATTCTGACCTGTACAGAATCTGTTTGTAACGGTAAGAAAGTATGCCCACTGCGCAATTTCCTCAGGCGTTGCCCATCGTTTCAGTGGTGTTTCATCCATAATTTGCTCCCAGAGATTTGGGTCCTTAACAACACAGTCATTAAGCGGTGTCAGAACGCCTCCGGGGTCAAGGCTGTTACACGTTGCTCCAAAACCGGCAACCCTCATTGCCACATTTTTTGTATATGCCATCACGCCGCCTTTGCTTGCGCAGTATTCTGGAAATTCAGAACCGGTATGCCCGCTTGCCGAGCCAATATTCAGTATCGACTTTATTTTGCTTTGTATGCCGTATTTTTCAGTGACGTACATCAAAGCCTTTAAGTTGATGTCAATATCTTCTTCGTTTTGCGTTCCTGCATTATTAATCAGAATGTTGATAGCATCTAAGTCAGGCAGATTATCATGTTCCCGTACGTCACAAACATAGTGTGTGTAGTTGCAATGGCAAATACTTGCTTCATTTCTGTCAATGCCCATAACTTCATGATTTTCTTTCAAAAACAACTCTGCAATGGCTTTCCCAATTCCGCGGGATGTGCCCGTAATCAAAACTTTCATTCTAATTCCTTCCTTTTGGCAATGTAATCTAAATATTCTTTCCCGACAGCATTTTCTCTCCACTTTGTTACAATACGATATCCAAACGGCGAAAATACAATTTCCATCAAAAGTTCAGCCACAGCACCGGTCAGGGCACAGGTTGTGCACTGTAACACTGTCCAATGAAATCCATCCCAAAATATCGGCGCAAAACCAACAAATACGATGATAGAGAATATAAAGTTATCAAAAAATTGCCCTATGAAAGTGGATATGTAGGTCTGCATAGCATATGCCAATTTACCGTTCGGATTTTTCTCAAACATTTTACCAATCGACCAATTAAGCATATTATTCATACATGCCGATGACAAAAAAGCAATGGTGCTTCCCAATAAAACAAACCAGGTTCCTCCAAAAATTTCATTAAACCCGCTGTAATCATTTGCATTTGACGGAATCACGCTTGCAACAAAGAAAATAAGGCATGTAAGCAAATTAATCGTTGCGGCAAGCACAGAAATCTTGTTTGATGCCTTCGGTCCGAAATGCTTCGTTACAATATCCATACACATAAACGATAACCACGAGATCAGAATGCCTCCATCCAAAGCAATCCAATCCAGCTGCAAAAGTGTTTTATTGGCAAGCAAGTTCATACAGATGACACTGACAACAAACAAGGTAACCACCGGTGCGGGAATGCACCTGAATAAAACGGATGTTTCCTTTTTTTCATTGTAAATAAGTTTCTTAATTCCAGACATAACTCTGTCTCCCAAAATTTTATATTGATGCCTAAAGTATGCACAGGGGCATTACACAGCAAAATTTACAAATTCCGGTGCCCCTCTTGCTAACTGCTGCCCGGTTTATAAATTGACAAAGACGTTTCCATGAATTGAATTGCTTTACAACTTCATTATATAAGGGAAATAAAATTTAGATGACACTTCTCAAAGGCTCCTTTGCCTAAAGGGGGGGCTGTCAGCGTAGCAGACTGAGGGATTGTTTTTAATCCATTTACAACCCCTCCGAGTTTGCTTCGCAAACCCACCTCCCCTTACACAGGGAAGGCTTTTTTCGACAGTATTCGACATATTTATATTGCGACACATAAGGTTTAGATGCAAACCTTTTTGGTGTCAAGTTTATGTTATGTTAAGACCAAAAATTTACCATTTTCTATCTGGGCAAATATTATTCCAGCAATACTCAATTTTGTCACAGTCAATAACCATTTGAAATTCAAATTCCCATATTTTCTTCTTTGTTGTTACTGCACCAAAAAACAGAGTTCTATGAAAAGAATGGTATTGTTCGTTAAATTCTAATTCCCACTCGCCTTTATTTATTTTTTCATAAACTTTTTTCAAATCCACTTTTTTTCTTGTTGTACATAAACGCTTACCGGATATATAATGTCTTTTGAACAAATAAAGCACGGACATTTGTTCATCAAATTCAATAAAATTGATTTGTGATTTATCTGTTCTAACCGTTTCCCCACAAGAATTATATTTTGAATCAGCTAACATCCAAAATCCATCATCAAGAGTTAAAGATAATACATCATCATATGCCTCTACGCCATTGACAACACAATCATGTAAACTTATATATTCATATGCATTTTCGACACAATTTTTCCACATATCTTCTCCTCCTCTGTTTTTTTCGACAACATTCGACATATCCTTATTGCGAGGCATAAGGTTTAGATGCAAAAGCTTTCAAAGGCTCCCTTGTGTAAAGGGAGCTGTCAACGAAGTTGACTGAGGGATTGTTTCACTGCATTATCTATATGCATACAAACGCCCTCAAAATTTTTCAAAACGTCAAGGTTTGATATTCTTAAAACCTTTATCCCATATTGTTCTAAATACTTTGTTCTCTTTTCGTCATTGACAAGACCTTCATCCTCGTAGTGCTGAGAGCCATCCAATTCAATAACAATATTTGCCCTTGCACAATAAAAATCAGCTATGTATTTTCCCAATACTTTTTGCCTGGTGAATTTTTCAGGGTAATTTCTTAAAAAATCGTACCACAAATGTCTCTCTTCTTTTGTCATATTCTTCCTGAGTTCCTTTGCAAATGGAACTATTTTACTATTATGTTTTCTATCCATTTACAACCCCTCCGAGTTTGCTTTGCAAACCCACCTCCCCTTACACAGGGGAGGCTTTTTTCGACAGTATTCGACATATCCTTATAGTTCTTGTCAGGCTAGGAGCAAAAACTACTTTTTCCACTTAAGGTCCATCATTTCATATTCTTCCCCTGATACGACACCGTCATAAATTTCTTTGCCGTCTGCCGAAACAAAAAAATCCCCAATGTATGAAAAGTGATTGTTATCTACTAACCAGGAGGCGCGTATTACATAATATTGTTTTTCACCTTTTTGAACAGCTCCCGATGTGCCGAATGAAAACGCAAATCCGGTATCTTCATCCTTTTCTCCCAGAACATAATAGCATAACTCTTCTGCTTCTCGCCCGGTGATGCCTTTAACATCATCAACAGATATCGGGGTAATATCACCGCTTGACTTCGTTTCACCAATTGCCGTTTCTTGGCCTTGTACAGGTGCGTTATTTCTGCGTTTTATGTTTTCGTACATCGAAGTTGTGATTCTTATAAAAGCAAAAACAAAAATCAAAACTAAAATAACACTTAAACACTTTTTCATTGTTTCTACATCCTTTTTATAAATCCAATATATTCCGTTTTATAAAAACTATATCATCTATAGCCAATCTTTTTAACGATTGCGACACATAAGGTTTAGATGCAAACCATTTTAAATGAATTGACAACTTCGTTGTCATGAATTGGCTCTGCCATGAATTCTCGCTATGCTCCATGAATTGAATTGCCTTAAAATGCACCAAAGGTGCAATTCA
>JAFWAT010000039.1 GCA_017507525.1 Clostridia bacterium
AAAAAAGAGCTGTGACTTGTTGTCACAGCCCGTAAAAGAGAATTAGGAGGTTTTCTTTTTAAAGGATTTGCAGTCGGTGCACTGCTGGTCAGTGGGGTTCATTTCATGTGTGCCCACGGTAATGGAATCCAGAGTACAGTATTGCTCATTGCAGTCATTATAAGTGCACTGCTGAACGGTACATTTAATGGTTTGTTTTCCAGTGTTCATTGGTTTGCTCCTTTCATAAGGCAAGGCTTTTCTTTTATAAATTACTTTCGTGCCTGAATTTATTTTACTCTGAAAAGAACATATTATACCCCTTTTTTAACAATTTGTGAAATTGCATAGGCAGCCTGATCTAATTCGTTTTTTTGCGTAAAATAGCCAAAACTAAATCGAATACATCCTGTGTCAATGGTTCCAAGTGTTCTGTGAGCTGATGGTGCACAATGTAAACCGCTCCGAACGGCAATGCCATATTGGCGGTTTAGAGCATCAGAAACAGCAATGCAATCCATTTCTTTAATATTCATTGCCATAACGCCGGTTTTATTCTGCTCACCATAGGTTTCTACATTTGGAATATTTTTAATTTTTTCTTCAAAATATTGATTTAGCATTGCTTCGTGATTAAATAACGCTTCGACGCCTTCATCCATAATAAAATCAACGGCAGCGCCAAGCCCTGCAATTGCCGGAACGTTCAAAGTCCCGCATTCTAGCCTGTCAGGCATTTCTTCCGGTTGATATAAAAGCTCTGATTGGCTGCCGGTGCCGCCTTCTATAATGGTTTTTAACAGAATTCCCTCACGGACAAATAAGCCGCCGCTGCCTTGCGGACCGTATAAACCCTTATGACCGGGAAAGGCAAGCATATCAAGGCAGGAAACGTCAATATCTAAATGGCCCGCACTTTGAGCTGCATCTACCAAAAAAAGCGTGCCGGGGCGGCGAACCAACTTGCTGATTGCCTCAATGTCATAAATGTTGCCACAAACGTTGGACGCATGGGTGCAAATCACCAGTCGGGTGTTGTATCGCATGGCACGTTTAAAATCCTCCGGCAATATTCTTCCTAAGCTGTCAGCTGCAACAAGAGTATAATCAATAATACCTCGCCTTTTTAGCTCGCTGAGAGGTCTTATAACAGAGTTGTGCTCCATGGAACTTACCACCACATGGTCGCCGGGAGATAAAACCCCTTTAATGGCAGTATTTAAGGCATTGGTTGTATTTTGAAAAAAGGCAAATTGCTCCGGAGCATCTGCGTGAAACAGATGGCAAAGTTTTTCTCTTGTTTCATACACCAAATCGCCGGCACGAACGGACAGAACATGACCGCCTCTGCCCGGATTGGCACTGTGGTATACAAGAGCATTATACACAGCTCTGTAAACCTGCGGGGGCTTTTGATAAGAAGTTGCCGCATAATCAAGATATATCATTAAAATCCCTCAATTTTTTCTTTTTCTATATTATATGTATAGAAAAAATACATTGTGACTGTCATTTTTTTATATCATGCTTCATATATTGGTATTGCAGCAATGTATGATTGGAGCGATTGTTATGTTTGATAAGAAAATGTTTAAACAGCTGGAGAAAATGTTGGGTCAAATGAGTCCGACGCAAAAAGAAAAGCTTGCAGGTATTATGAAGGATGAAGAGAGTATTAAAAATGCGCTGAAGAACATTGACCCTATCAAAGCAAAGCAAGTGGCTCAAAATTTAAATATTGACGGTGTTACAAAACAGGATTTGGGTAAAATGGCTGAAAAGCTTACAGGCAACCCTGATATAATAGGGGAGATAGACAAAGACAAATAGGAGGCAAGGCACGATGAATGAAGACAGCAACAAGCTTTTAGAGGGTCTTATGAGTGCGCTGGGGGATAACCCATCAGAAACAATCGGGCAAATGCTTTCTGCGCTTTCAGCATCGACAGAAGAAAAAGAGCACCATGTGGAGCCGGAGCATGACAAGGAAGAAAGCGGTTTTGATTTTGATATGCTTTTAAAACTGCAGGGCATAATGGGGCAACTGTCCGGCGATGAAAAAGATGAACGCAGTGCGCTTCTATGCGCGCTTCGCCCCTTTTTGAGCGAGGAAAGACGTCCGCATATAGACCAGGCAATCAAGCTGTTAAAGCTTTCTTCTCTTGCTAAAACTGCTCAGGAAATGGATTTGTTTAAAAATTTGTTGTAACACAGGAAAGGGACAGACCATGGAAATGAAATATTATAACCCAAGTAACAACTTCAGGGCACCGATTCCCAGAGTGAAGCGGGAGCCAAAGCCGTATATACCGCCTCCGGAGGCAGAAAAACCAGACACTCAGCAACTAAAGACATCGGTTTTTGAGGAAATGCAGACAGAACCGGAGATTCAGCCGAAACCTCTTGCAAAACGAGAAAAGACAGATGTTTTTGGCAAACTGTCACAAGATGATATGATTATTTTGGGTATCATATTTTTGTTGTTGTTAAATTCTTGTGATGACTATCTGTTACTGCTTGTTTTGGGGTATCTGTTTATTTCAGGGAGAGAATCAATCGTGTAAGGGAGAACGATTGTGTTCTCCCCTTTTTTTGTTGTAGAATCTGGCTGTCAGACCTTGACAAACTAAGCAAAAAAATGGTATACTAATGCTATTGAGTTGACGGAGATTGTACTATGTCGAAATTTTTTGTTGATAAAAGTCAGATAACTGACAATTCCGCTAAAATCTTAGGGTCTGACGTGGGTCATATTGCCCGTGTTCTCAGGATGGAAACAGGGGACAAGCTCCTTTTATGCGACGGAGAAGGGTATGATTACGAGGCGAAAATTAAATCAATTTCAAAAGAAGAAATTGAGGCTGCCATTCTTCGTTCCTATCCATGTCAGAACGAGCCGGAAACAGAAGTGACTTTGTTCCAAGGGCTTCCTAAGCAGGGCAAAATGGAATGGATAATTGAAAAATGCACCGAAATGGGCGTGACAACCATTGTGCCGGTACAAATGATGCGAAGTGTTGTTAAGCTTTCTGCTGATCAGGCGGCAAAAAAGGTTGAGCGCTGGCAAAAAACAGCTCGCGAGGCGGCAAAACAATGCGGCAGGGGCAGAATTCCCAAGGTTTGTATGCCGGTGACGATTCCAGAGCTTACCTGCAGTGATTTGCCTGAGTTTTTGCTGCTTCCTTATGAAGCTGAGCGCGCTACCGCAGTTCGGGAAGCGCTTGTGGGGCAAAAGAAGAAAACTGCCGGCATTTTTATTGGTCCCGAGGGAGGGTTTGATCCGGAGGAAGCAGAACTGTTACAGTCTGCTGGTGCCCGTGCCGTTACGCTGGGCCCCAGAATATTACGGACAGAAACCGCAGGCCTTTGTGCGCTTTCGGTGCTTTTATATGAGTGGAACGAAATGCAGTGTTAACATTTGCCGAGTGTTCGGTGTTTAAGAAAAAATAGGAGAGTGAACATGATGACAAGAGAGAAAAAAGAACAACTTTCAAATCGTTTGGTTTTAAACTTTGGTGTGTTATTAATAGCAGCTGTTATACTGTTATATGTTAATACAGCTTTGAGAAACGCAAGCAGCAGAGACCTGACCTATTTGATTGTGTTAATTGTAGGTATTGTCAGTGCAGTTTTTGCAGCATTTTTGTTTATCTGGGGTAAGATGAACAAGCCTGGTATTAAAAACTACAGTGCCATCGGTTTGGGTACCTTTATTGGCTGTGCGTTAATTTATGCTTCCAAGGTTGTACCTGTTCCTGCGTATGATCACGTTATGGCAGTGATTACGGTTTATGTTGCTATGGCAGTTTACTTTATTGTGATGGCAATTATTACGGCTGTGATGCTTCGCAAGCCTTTAGTTAAATCTGAAAGCCAGAAGATTGTTCACGCTAAAAAAAGAAAATAAGTTATTATTAATACTAAAACAAAGGAGTTTCGCACTATGTTTTCCATTGAAGAAGTAAAAAAGATCGATCCACAGATTGCAGACGTGATTATGCAGGAAGTTGGCAGACAGAATCAGAACATTGAGCTGATTGCTTCTGAAAACTTTGTTTCTCCTGCTGTTATGGCAGCAATGGGTTCACCTCTTACGAATAAATATGCTGAAGGATACCCCGGCAAGCGTTATTACGGTGGCTGTCAGATTGTTGACGTTGCTGAAAGCTTAGCAATTGAACGTGCAAAAAAGCTGTTTGGTGCTGAACACGCTAACGTGCAGGCACATTCCGGTGCACAGGCAAATCTGGCTGTTTTCTTTGCAGCGCTTTCTCCCGGTGATACCGTTTTGGGTATGAACCTGTCTCACGGCGGTCACTTAAGCCACGGCAGCCCGGTTAACATTTCCGGTAAATACTTTAACATCGTTCCCTATGGTGTAACAGAAGATACCAATACCATTGACTATGAAGAAGTTAGAAGACTGGCAAAAGAACACAAGCCTAAGCTGATTTTGGCAGGCGCCAGTGCATATCCCAGACAGATTGACTTTGCAAAATTTGCTGAAATTGCAAAAGAAGTTGGCGCTTATTTCATGGTTGACATGGCGCACATTGCAGGTCTTGTTGCAGCAGGTCTGCATCCCAATCCGGTACCCTATGCTGACTTTGTTACAACAACCACGCACAAGACCCAGCGCGGTCCCAGAGGCGGTTTGATTCTGTGCAAAGAAGAGCATGCGAAGATGATTAACAAGGCAATCTTCCCCGGTATTCAGGGCGGTCCTTTAATGCACGTGATTGCAGCAAAGGCAGTTTGCTTAGCGGAAGCATTATCTGATGACTTTAAAGCATATCAGAAGCAGGTTATCAACAATGCACAAACATTGGCAGAGGGCTTGATGGCAGAAGGCGTTAAGCTGGTTTCCGGCGGTACGGACAATCACCTGATGCTGGCAGACCTGACAAGCTTAGGTGTTACCGGTAAAGATGCAGAAACCATGTTGGATGAAGTGCATATTACCGTTAATAAAAACACCATTCCTTTTGAAACCCAGAGTCCCTTTATTACCAGCGGTATTAGAATCGGCACACCGGCTTCTACCAGCCGCGGCATGAAGGAAGACGACATGAAGGAAATTGCAAAGCTGATTTATATGACCATCACTGACTTTGACAATAAGAAAAACGAAGTTATTGACCGTGTTGCAGCATTGTGTGCTAAATATCCTTTATATAGATAAAAGATAAATTAAAAAAACTGTCTCAATAAACAAATATAATGTATCCATGCTCCTTTTTACCCCTACAAGGTGAAAGTCATTATACATTTAAAACGTTTAAAGAGACAGTTTTTTTGTTTTTATTTACCGGTAAGCCACATGGCACCCACTGCGCAGCATTCCCGCAGGTAGTCGGGGAGTAGTGTTATTAAATCAGAATCTGCATGCATTCTTTGTGCGCTGAGTCCGGCAGATTTTGCAAGCCTGCCTGCCCGAAAGAGGTGAAATCGGTTTGTGATGAAGGCAACCTTATAATTCTTTGACAGCTTTTTATCTAATATTTCTTTAGAAAACAAAAAGTTCTCAAATGTGGAGGTTGCTTGCTCTTCTCGAATAATAACCTCAGGGTTAACACCTTTTTTGATTAAGTAACGCTCCATGGCTTCGGCCTCTGTTATCACTTCCTGAGCGCCCTGACCGCCGGAGACCACAATGAAGGCATTTGGGTTAATTTTATGGTATGTAACAGCGGCATCCAAACGATGTGCCAGTACTTTAGATACCGATTCACCGTGAATTCCGGCACCCAGTACAATTACGGCATCTTCTTTAAAGCTTGACGTATCCGTAGCAGCTGACATGGCAATCATGGAGGATGTGAAAATAAAGAAAGCCGCTGCCAAAACAATGAAACACTTAATGATTCTGCCAATGGGATTTCTAAGCAGTAAATGAATCAAGCTCATAAAAATAGCGTAGAGAAGGATGGCTCCGCCAAGAATGGTCAACAGAAGCAGCCCTAAATTAAAATTTGAAAAGATCCATAAGTACGTTGCATTTAACAATAAAACAATTGCAATTACACATAGAATTATACGAAAAATGGTTTTCATAACATTCCTCATTTCTTTTGTCTTTCTGCAATTTTAGTATATCAATTTTTCATTTTTTTGTCAATCTAATAAAAAAGAGGAGAGCGACACGCGATCGCTTTCCTCATTTTCTTTATTTTGCTATCATTGCATCTAAAACCGAACCCATGGTTTTGAACATAGAGTGGGTTCCTTTTTGCATTTTTCTGCGCTGTCGGTCAGAGACCGGATCCATAACCATAGTCAGTGCCGAACCGACAATTGCACCGGCAATAACGCCACCTAAAAAACTCATTTTCATTTGATTACCTCCGCCATATTGATTTCGTGATTAGTATGCGGCGAAAGTCTTATTTTATACTAAAAGAGAGACAATTACATAGAATTTGCTTTTTCTGTGCAAGCTTGCATTGCTGCCATAATTGCACTGCGAAAACCACATTCTTCCAATCGTTTAACAGCTTCAATGGTCGTGCCTTTCGGTGAACATACCATGTCCTTTAACTCACCGGGATGCTTGCCGGTTTCAAGCATGAGCTTTGCCGCACCCATAACAGACTGTGCAGCCAAATGATAAGCAGCATTTCTGGAAATTCCATCACGAACAGCTGCATCTGCCATAGCCTCAATCATCATAAACACATATGCGGGACTGCTGCTTGAAACAGCAATTACAGAATTTAAAAGTGACTCTGGCAAAATCTGCACTTCGCCAACTGCCTGGAATATCTCTTTAACAGACGCAAACTCAGAAGAAGCGGCAGGCATATGTTCTGCAGCAATCACACTCATGCCGCAAAGTGCCATGGCAGGTGTGTTGGGCATAACACGAATAACTTTGGCATCAAAACCAAGAATTTCCTTTATTGCTGCAATTTCAACACCGGCAGCAATGGTAATAAACACCTTATCCTGAATTTTTTTGCTGTATTTTTCTTTTAATTCCGTTAAAACAGCGGGCAGAATAAAGGGTTTTACTGCCAAAACAACCAAATCTGCCTGCAGTGCGTTTTCATTTGATTCTTTTGCAGATATGCCAATTTTCTTAAACTTTTTTAATGCTTCCGGATTCGGATCACTGATAAAGATTTCTTTTTCGTTATAAAGCTCTGCGGCTAAAACACCGCCACAAATGGCGTATGCCATGTTGCCGCCGCCGATGAATCCAAGTTTCATAAGACACACAGCCTTTCTGTAATTGATGATTGCCGCAAGAACCAAAAGTCTTGCGGCAACAAATTATACGTTTAATTCAGTTTTAACACCAAGCTCTGCCGCACAACGCTCCAGAACCGGAGTAACATATTCTTCAATAAAGCGCTTTGTCTGCTCGGGAGCACAACCTATGTATTCTTTAGGCGACAGAGTGCTCTTTAGTTCTTCAAGGTCAAGTCCGAAAGCAGGGTCTGCTGCGATTCTTTCTAATAAATCGTTGGCTTTGCCTTCTTCTTTAACAACCTTAGCAGCAGCCATAGAATGCTGGCGAATGCGTTCATGCAGTTCCTGACGGTCGCCGCCTTTTTTCACTGCCTGCATCATGATGTTTTCTGTTGCCATAAAGGGCAGCTCGCTCATAATGCGGCTTTCAATAACCTTGGGGTAAACCACTAAGCCTTCGGCAATGTTTAAGTAAATTGATAAAATTGCATCCGTGGCAAGGAACGCTTCCGGAACGCTGATGCGTTTGTTGGCAGAATCGTCCAGAGTTCTTTCAAACCACTGTGTTGCAGCGGTAACAGCCGGATTTAAGCTGTCAACAATTACGTAACGAGCCAGAGAAGAAATGCGCTCTGAACGCATGGGATTCCGCTTATATGCCATTGCAGAAGAACCAATCTGATTTTTTTCAAAAGGCTCTTCCATTTCTTTTAAGTGCTGGAGCAGCCGCATATCGTTACTAAACTTATAAGCGCTTTGGGCAATGCCGCTTAAGATATTTAAAACCTGACTGTCTACCTTTCTGGAATAGGTCTGACCGGAAACTGGGAAGACAGCGTCATATCCCATTTTCTGAGCGATTCGCTTATCTGCTTCCACAACCTTTTCCATGTCGCCTTCAAAAAGCTCTAAAAAGCTTGCCTGAGTACCGGTGGTGCCTTTAGAACCCAACAGTCTTGCTTTCTTCATCTGATGCTCTAAATCTTCTAAATCAAGGAGCAGGTCTTGCAGCCACAAGGTCGCACGCTTGCCCACGGTGGTGAGCTGAGCCGGTTGAAAATGGGTAAAGCCCAATGTTGGCAGGTCTTTATATTCCATTGCAAATTTACTAAGTGCGTCAATAACGCAAACAAGCTTTTGATGAATCAGCTTTAAACCTTCATTTAGTAAAATCAAATCAGTGTTGTCGCCAACATAGCAAGAGGTTGCACCTAAGTGAATGATGCCTTTTGCCTTGGGGCAAAGCTGCCCGTAAGCGTGAACGTGAGACATAACATCATGACGAACCTCTTTTTCTTTTGCGCGGGCCACATCGTAATTAATATCATCTACATGGGCACGCATTTCGTCTAGTTGCTCGTCTGTGATGGGAAGCCCTAATTCCTTTTCTGTTTCTGCCAGCGCAATCCAAAGCTTGCGCCAGGTTTTAAATTTAGTATCTTCTGAAAAAAGTTCCTGCATTTCTCTGCTGGCATAGCGAGAGCAGAGAGGACTGTTGTAAACATCTGTTGCCATAATTATCCGTTGCCTTTCCGCCCACTAAGTATCATTGTGTGTTTCTTACCGTGGGCTGATAAGAAGTACATAGGACAAAAATTAATTTTTGTCTTTTTCTTTCGGTTCTTCTGCCTTTTTGGGTTCTTTGACAAAATGAACACCGTCAACATACACATTAACAGCTACAATGTTTAAATCTGTCATGGTTTCGATGTTGTGTTTAATTACTTCCTGCAATTCTGCAGCTAAAGGCTGAATTTTAATGCCGTAATCAACTAAAACATGTATGTCAATGCTGACGTTCTTTTCATTAATGTCAACACGAACATTTTTAGAATAATTCTTTTTAACGCTGACCAGTTTTTCAACCTTTTCTACAATTCCATCCGCTAAACCAGCGGTAAGAATCACGCCGTTTACTTCATTGACTGCCATTGCAGTGATGGATTGAACCACATCTTCTGAAATTTTAACAACGCCGCCTTCGGTGTAAACTGTATTTTCATCCATTTTAAGAAGCCTCCTTATGTTTAAAGTAATATTAGTATATCACGTTGCCATAAAAAAATCAAGTTTTTTACAGACTTTCTACAGAGAATGTCAAGGGAATTTGAAAGCGCAGATAAAGGGACAAATTAATAAAAAATATATTTTGTATTGACAAGACTTACTATAATACGATAAAATATGTACGGACATTATTTTAGAAATGAGGCAAAACTTCCATGCAAATTCTGAAGGACAGAATCAAAAAAGACGGAAAAATCAGAGAAGGAAATGTTTTAAAAGTAGACAGTTTTTTAAATCACCAAATGGATATTGCCTTGTTTGCACAAATCGGGCAGGAGCTTAAAAGACGTTTTGCCGATGAAACAATTACAAAAATTTTAACCATTGAAGCATCCGGCATTGGCATTGCCTGCATTGTAGCGCAGTATTTTGAAGTGCCTGTGGTGTTTGCCAAGAAAAACAAAACGAAAAATATTGCAGGGGATGTATATACAAGCTCTGTGGAATCATACACCCACGGCCGTTCTTATGATATTATGGTTTCAAAAGAGTTTTTATCGGCTGATGACAACGTTTTAATTATTGATGACTTTTTAGCAAACGGCAGTGCACTTTTAGGTCTTGCGGCGCTTGTCGAGCACGCCGGGGCGCGCCTTGTCGGTGCCGGCATTGTCATTGAAAAAGGTTTCCAGCCCGGCGGGCAGATGCTTCGGGAAAAGGGGCTTCGCATTGAGTCTTTAGCAATTGTAGACGCTATGGGACCTGACGGGATTGTTTTTCGTTAACGTTGTATTTTAGGAACACACGTTCCTTCAATAACAGACGAATTTGTCTGTAAAAAATTTAGGAGGCGTACAAGTATGAAACATTTCAAAAAAATTGCGGCACTGTTACTGTCTGCTATGATGTTATTGACGGTAGCCGGCTGCAGCACCACAGGCACAACGGGTGCAGGCACTGCAAACGCTGACTTTAAAGTTGGTGTTATCCACATTGGCGACCCGGCTGACGGTTCAGGGTATTCCTATGCACACGATTTAGGTATCGTTGCTATGCAGGAGGAATTAAAGCTTGCTGACAGTCAGGTTATCCGTAAAATCAATGTTGATGATTCTGATGCAGCTGCAACAAGAACCGCTATTGAAGAGTGTATCGAAGAAGGCTGCACACTGATTTACGGTACAAGCTGGGGCTACATGGATACCATGGAACAGATGGCAGCAGAATATCCTGATGTTATGTTCTCTCATGGTACCGGTTATAAATCCAACGGTACAAACTTTAATAACTATTTCGGTCGTATCTACCAGGCTCGTTACCTGTCCGGTATTGCTGCAGGTCTGAAAACCACCAGCAATAAAATTGGTTATGTAGCAGCTATGGACGTGACCAATTCTGAAGTAACCGGCGGTATCAACGCTTTTGCTATGGGCGTTGAATCTGTTAACCCCAATGCTAAAGTATACGTTAAAGTTACCAACAGCTGGTTCAGCCCTGACCTCGAGAAGCAGGCTGCTGAAGCACTCTTAGACTTAGGTTGTGACGTAATTGCACAGCACTGTGACACAACAGCTCCTCAGCTGGCAGCACAGGCTCGCGGTGCATTTGGCGTTGGTTATAACTCCGATATGACAAAAGACGCTCCTCAGGCTCACCTGACAGCTCCTGTTTGGAACTGGGGCGTATATTACACCATGACAGCTAAGGCTGTAATGGAAGGCACATGGGATGCAGCTAACTACTTTGGCGGCATGGATGACGGTCTGGTTGACATTTCTCCGCTGTCTGACAACTGTGCTCCCGGCACTGCTGAAGCAATTGAAGCTGCACGAGCTAAGATCATGGATGGTTCATTCAAAGTATTTGAAGGTGAACTCTATGACAACGCAGGCAACAAAGTTTGCGAAGCAGGTCAGGTCATCTCCGACGCTGATATTACCGGTGCTATGAACTGGTATTACAGAAACGTAATTGCTGAGTAAAATACTCTGACCGTGTGAGGCGGCGTTTTATAACGTCGCCTCTTTTTTAAAAACTGGAAGTTAGGAGAGGCCGATTGTATGGAAAATAAACGTCAGGACATACCGGCGATTGAGCTGCGCGGTATTACAAAACGCTTTGAATCGGTGGTTGCAAATCATAATATTAATTTATCTTTAAAACGTGGTGAAATATTAGCACTATTAGGCGAAAACGGCTCCGGCAAAACCACACTTATGAACATTTTGGCAGGCATTTATAAACCCGATGAAGGTTCGGTTATGATTGACGGTGAGCCTGTTACCATTCATTCTCCCGAAGATGCCATTCGGCATGGCATTGGCATGATTCATCAGCACTTTAAACTGGTGGACGTACATACAGCGACAGATAATATTATCCTAGGTACAAAAGATACGGGTTTCTTTTTAAAGAAATCCCGTCACAATAAAATTAAAGAACTAAGCGAACAATATCGTTTATTTATTGATCCGAATAAAAAAGTCTATAACATGTCTGTCAGCGAAAAGCAGACAGTTGAAATATTAAAGGTTCTGTACCGCGGTGCAGACATTTTGATTTTGGATGAACCCACGGCGGTTTTAACCCCGCAGGAAACGCAGAAGTTATTTGAAATTCTGCGGCATATGCGCGATAACGGCTGTGCAATTATTATTATCACTCATAAATTGGGTGAAGTTATGGAAATCAGCGACCGTGTAACCGTTTTGAGAAAAGGTGAAAGCGTTGCAACGGTTAATACAAAGGATACCAACGCAAAAGCCTTAACAGAGCTGATGGTAGGAAAGGCTGTTGAGCTTTCCATTGACCGCCCCCAGAGAAAGCATGATGGAAACCTGCTTGAAATTCATCACCTGACAGTTTCTGATGAAAACGGTGTCGATAAACTCAGTGATGTAACCTTTGAACTGAACAAAGGCGAAATTTTAGGTGTTGCAGGTCTTGCCGGCAGCGGTCAAAAGGAGCTTTGCGAGACCATTGCAGGACTTATAAAGCCCAGAAAAGGTGCTGTTTTATATCATGAAGAAAACATCATCGGTAAAACCCCTGCTGAGATTATTAAAATAGGCATCAGCATGAGCTTTATTCCGGAAGACCGCTTAGGCATGGGGCTTGCTGCATCCCTGGGCATGACAGATAATATGCTTTTAAAGAGCTATAACAAAGATAAAGGTGCTTTTTTATCTCGAAAAGAGGCAAGACGGCAAGCAGAGGGATTAATCGATAAGCTTGAAATTGTTACCCCGGGTGCAGAAACACCTGTTCGCAGACTTTCCGGCGGTAATGTTCAAAAAGTACTCTTGGGCAGAGAGATTGATTCCAATCCCAATATGTTGATTACGGCTTATCCGGTCCGTGGTTTGGATATTAATTCTTCTTATACCATTTATGACGCCATTAATAAGCAAAAAGAAAAAGGCGTTGGTGTTTTGTTTATTGGTGAAGATTTAGATGTTATGCTGGAGCTTTGTGACCGTATTATGGTTTTATGTGGAGGCAGAGTGACAGGCATTGTGAATGCAGAAGAAACAACCAAAGAAGCATTAGGCTTAATGATGGCTGATGCTGTCAAAAAAGGGGAGGGAGAACAATGAAACGTTCCGGTGAACCGCTGATTCGTGTAGCGAAGAAAACAGAACTTTCAGGCGGAAGGCTTGCTTTGTTTTCTCTGCTTGGGTTATGCATTGCTATTTTTGTCGGTGGATTGTTTATATTAACGTTAGGCAAAAATCCTTTTGCTGTGTATCAAAGCATTTTTATGGGTGCATTTCGCAGTCCGTTGGCCTTTCAGGGAACCATTAAGATTGCCATACCTTTGCTTATTTCTTCTTTGGCAATTACCCTTGCATTTAAAATGAAATTCTGGAACATTGGTGCAGAAGGTCAAATTATTATGGGTGGAATTTTTGCTTCCTATTTTGCACTGTTTCATGATGGCTTGCCGCACTTTCTGCTGTTGCTGATTATGTTGATTGCCGGTATGATTGGCGGCGGTTTGTGGGGTCTGATTCCGGCATTTTTCAAAAGCCGTTTCGGAACAAATGAAACGCTTTTTACCCTGATGCTGAATTATATCGCACTGTATCTAATTAAGTATTTAACGGAAGGTCCTTGGCGCGACCCGGCATCCTCCGGTTTTCCGAAAATTGCCACCTTTACAGCCAATGCTCAGCTGGATAAGATACTGGGCATTCATGCAGGTTGGGTGATTGCGCTGATTTTGGTTGTTTTTGTGTTTGTGTATCTGAAATATACAAAACAGGGTTACGAAATCACAGTTGTGGGTGAAAGTGAAAATACAGCTCGCTATGCCGGTATGAACGTGTCCAAAATTGTGATGCGTACTATGTTTTTAAGTGGCGCCATTTGCGGTATTGCCGGCATGACCCAGGCATCCGGTGCTGCCTATACGCTGAGTGAGGGCATTGCCGGCGGTGTTGGTTTTACGGCAATTATTGTTGCGTGGCTTTCCAGACTTAATCCCTTCCTTGCTGTTATATTTACCTTATTTTTAAGTGTTCTGCAAAAGGGCAGTAGTGTTATGCAAAGTGCCTTTGGGTTATCAACCTACGTGTCGGATGTTTTAGAAGGCATTATTCTCTTTGTCATTTTGGGGGTTGATTTCTTTACACAGTATAAATTGATTTTCAGGGGGGCGCAAAAACATGATTAATTTTTTATTTGCTGCTATTAAAGCCGGAACGCCTCTTTTGTTTGGCACAACCGGTGAAATTATCACCGAAAAAACAGGTAACTTAAATCTTGGTGTTGAGGGCATGATGTTTTTGGGCGCCTTTGCTGGCTTCTTTATTGGTCACCATACAGGCAGTGTTGTGCTTGCCTTGCTTGCCTCTTTTATATTAGGTGCGCTGGGCGCCTTAATTTATGCATTTTTAACGGTTACATTAAAGGCTAACCAAACGGTTTCCGGTCTTGCCTTAACCATTTTTGGTGCCGGTTTTGCCAATTTTTTTGGTCAGATTATGATTGCAGCAGCAGAAGACGGCGTGCCAAAGCTGCCTGAAACCTTCATGAACCGGCTTGCAGAGAAGCCAATACCGGTTTTAGGGAGTATTCCTTACATCGGTAAGTTATTCTTTTCTCACAACATTTTAGTATATGTTGGTATTATTGTCGCCCTTATCTGTTGGTTTTATATGAAAAAAACCAGAGCCGGGCTGACAATGCGCTCTGTGGGCGAAAATCCCGGCGCTGCTGATGCAGCAGGAATTAATGTTACCCTGGTAAAATATATGAATATTTTATTGGGTGGCGGCATCTGTGGTATGGGCGGTGCCTACATTTCATTGGTTAACGGCGGTGGTGTGTGGAACAATAACTGCGTCAACGGTCAGGGTTGGATAGCCGTAGCACTGGTTATTTTTGCAAACTGGAGCCCTGCCAAAGCGCTTTTGGGTTCCTTGGTTTTTGGTGCATTTAGCGTTTTGCAGTTTTACGCACCTAAAGATATTATTGCAATTCCTAATGCATTTTACGTTATGCTACCATACTTGATTACAGCGATTGTTCTGGTGTTCAGTTCTATTAAAAAATCCAAAGAACACTCTCAACCGGCAGGTTGCAGCATTAACTATTTCCGTGAGGAACGATAAAGATAAAAGACAAGGGGATATACAAAAGTTTAAAATGTAAAAATAAATGACATTTTAAAAGGGTTTTCTAGCACATGAAAAAAGGCGATGTAAAAATAGATTTTTACATCGCCTTTTTTGTATTTATAATACTTTACTTAAGAATGACCGGGTTCTGGGGTTTTTGGGATTATCAAAGATGTCGCTTGGCGAGCCTTCTTCAATAATCTGACCTTCATCCATAAACAGAATGCGACTGGCAACCTCTCTTGCAAAGCCCATTTCATGGGTTACAATCGCCATGGTCATGCCGCTTTCTGCCAGACTTTTTATTACGTCTAACACTTCGCCTACCATTTCAGGGTCAAGTGCTGATGTAGGCTCATCAAACAGCATAACCTCAGGATTCATACAAAGTGCACGGCAAATAGCAACACGCTGTTTCTGCCCGCCGGAAAGTTGCTCAGGGTACGCCTCGGCGCGGTCTGCAAGGCCAACACGTTCTAAAAGCTCCATTGCCTTTTTTTCTGCATCCTCTTTACTTTTTTTCAAAAGCTTTTGCGGTGCAAGTGTTAAATTCTTTAGCACAGTCATATGAGGGAAGAGGTTAAACTGCTGAAAAACCATTCCCATTTTCTGCCTGTGAATGTTAATGTTTGTTTTCGGATTGGTGATATCTGTGCCCTCAAAGTATATTTCGCCTGATGTAGGGTGCTCAAGCAAATTAAGAGAACGGAGAAAGGTTGATTTGCCGGAGCCTGACGGCCCAATTATAACGACAACCTCGCCTTTTTTAATCTCGGTTGAAACGCCGTCTAAAGCGTGAATGCTTTCACCGTAAAATTTACACAGATTATTTGTTTTTATAATAACATTATCGCTCACTCTTACGCATCCTCCCTTCTAAAAGTGCAAGAAGTTTTGTAAGAATCATAACAAGCACAAGGTAAATTGCAGCAAGGCTTATGTACGGAATCACTGCTGTATAGGTTTTGCTAACAATAACCTGAGCTGCTTTGGTCACATCCTGCAAGGCAATGACCGTTACAAGGGATGTTTCCTTTAATAGTGCAATGAGTTCATTACCCAAAGCGGGTAAAATGTTCTTTAGTGCCTGGGGCAAAATGATATGCCACATTGACTGCGTATAGTTGAGCCCAAGGCTTCTGCCGGCTTCCATCTGGCCTGTGTTAATTGACATAATGCCGGAACGGGCGATTTCTGCAACGTAGGCGCCTGAATTGATACCCAGTGTAAGTATGGCACAAAAAGTCGTTTGAACAGAGCCTTTCGGCACCATGATGACAAAACCCATAATAAGAAGCTGTACCATTAAGGGTGTACCACGCAGCACGGTGACATAGATTTTACAGAGTACGTTTAAAATACGCAGTATAAAGTTGGGTTTATTTGACATACTGTCGTGTGTGGTACGAATCAATGCTACGATTATACCGATAACAATACCAATAATAAGCGCACCAATTGTTACAATAAATGTGGTTAGCAGACCGTCTGTAAAGAACTGCCAGCGGTTTTCATATACAAAAACCTGATATAACTGGAAAAAGATCTGCTGCAACCATTTTGGCAACGAAAGTATCCAGTTCGGTGCTTCTGTAATCCAGTTAGCAAATGTTAAAACCGTCATTTGCTTTCCCCTTTCTCGGAAAGTAAAAGGGACGATTCATAATCGCCCCTTTTGAGTATATTTAGGGTTAAAATTACTCTGCTTTAATGTACTTACCGATGATTTCGTCAAGCTTGCCTTCCTCTTTGAGTTCAGCTAAAGCAGCGTTAAATTTTTCAAGTAATTCTGTGTTGTCTTTTGCAATAGCTGCGGCATAGTTTTCGGTAATATATTCGGTATCTAAGATTTTGAGGCCTTCATTTGCTGCAACAAATGCCTTTGCAGGTTCGTTGTCGATAACAACGCAATCAACCTGACCGTTCTGCAGAGCCGCAACTGCTAAAGCACCGTTGTCGTAACGTGCAATTGCATCTTCGCCGTAGTCATCTGCACAGTAGATGTCACCGGTCGTACCTGTCTGAACACCGATTTTTTTGCCTGCTAAATCGTCAATGGTAGCGATGGGAGAATCTTCTTTTACGATAACAACCTGAATACCTGTTGCATAAGATTCAGAGAAGTTAACGGATTCTTCACGTTCAGGGGTCACGGTCATGCCGGCTAAAACAACGTCAACAGAACCGGAAGATACTGCTGTGATTAAAGAATCAAAAGCCATATCTTTGATTTCTAATTTCATACCGAGCTTCTCAGCAACGGCTGCTGCGATTTCTGCATCAATACCTGCTACGTTGTTGTTTTCATCAACAAATTCATAGGGCGGGAATGCTGCGTTTGTACCCATTGTGAGAACGTCTTTTTCGGTAGTGGTACCGGCGCAAGCACCCAGCAAAGCTGCGGTCATAACAACTGCCAGAAGCAAGCTTACAATTTTAAAATGTTTCATGTTTATTGTCCTCCTAAAATTTTGTCGGAAAATCTTTTTCCAATAACTTATTATATCGTATCAATATCTTTTTTTCAAGTCTTTCAACAAAATTTATTTCCGTAATGTAAATTTTTTTTAAAACCTCTTTCTATATATACGTTTTTATGTTATAATAGCTTCAGTAAAATTTTAAAGTGAGTTGAGAACCATGTTATGTGTAAATTGCAAAAAAAACGCAGCTGTTGTTTTTATAAAGAAGCTTGACCCGATTAACAAGACAGAATCAACAGAGGGATATTGCATTAATTGCGTCAGAGAGTTAGGTCTTGCCCCGGTGGATGATGTTTTAAAGGAAATGGGCATTACACCGGAGCAGGCAGATGCTTTGAGCTCCGGCGTGAATGATTTTATGAGCCGATTCGAAGAAGAAGGCATGGATGGTGAAGATTTTATGTCTCCTCTTATGATGATGGGTGAGCTCCCCGGTATCTTTGGGCAACAAGGCGGAGACGCTTTAGATGCAAATTCTCCTTTTGAAGGCAAGGGTGGCACCCAGACTGCTACAAAAAAGAAGAAAAAAGAACAAAAGCGGTTGATTGATACCTATGGTACTAATTTAACTGCAAAGGCAAAGAACCGTTTAATTGACCGCATTATTGGTCGCGATCAGGAAATCAGCCGTGTGGTTCAGATTTTAAATCGCCGTTCTAAAAACAATCCTGTTCTCTTAGGTGAGCCAGGTGTGGGTAAAACCGCCATTGCAGAAGGCTTGGCAGTTAGAATTGCCGAGAGAAAGGTGCCGGCAAAGCTGTTTGATAAGGATATTTATTTGCTGGATTTTACTGCCATTGTAGCAGGAACCCAGTTCAGAGGTCAGTTTGAGGCACGCCTTAAGAAAATTTTAGAAGAAGCAAAAGAGCTGGGCAATGTTATTTTAGTGATTGATGAACTGCATAACATTGTTGGTGCCGGCGATGCAGAAGGCGCTATGAGTGCTGCCAACATTTTAAAACCTGCACTTGCTCGCGGTGATGTGCAGGTGATTGGTGCAACCACGCTTAATGAATACAGAAAGCACATTGAAAAAGACGCGGCGCTAGAGCGCAGATTCCAGCCTGTTATGGTAGACGAGCCTTCCATTGAAGATTCTATCGGAATCCTGCAGGGCATTCGGGATTATTATGAATCCTATCATCGTGTCAAAATTTCTGATGAAGTCATTCGGCAGGCGGTGCTCATGTCTGAACGGTATATTACCGACCGCTTTTTGCCCGATAAAGCCATTGACGTGATTGATGAGGCCGGATCTAAGGTTAATTTAAATAATACAGATTTGATTAAGCTAATGCAGCTTAGGGAACAGCTTCGTCAGGTGCAAATTGAAAAAGGCAATGCCGTATCAAGCGATTCGACGGAGGATTATCAGAAGGCAGCAGAGCTTAAAGCGAAAGAATGCATGCTGGTAGAACAAATTAACAAGCTGGATACGCCTGCACTTGATAAAGCCCTGACAGTTGAAGATATAGCGGCGGTGATTGAGGATTGGACGAAGATTCCCGTTAAGAGCATTACGGAAGCAGAAAGTGCCAAGCTACTTGATTTGGAAAACAGAATTCACCAGCGTGTAATTGGTCAGGAAGAAGCAGTTAGCTTGATTTCACAAGCAATTCGCAGAAACCGCGCACGGCTTTCAAAAGTCAGAAGACCTGTTTCCTTTGTGTTTGTCGGTCCTACCGGCGTAGGTAAAACAGAGCTTGCAAAAACCCTGGCTAAAATCATGTTTGACAACGAAGAAGCTATGATTCGTGTTGATATGTCTGAATACATGGAAAAGCACACGGTGTCAAAGCTCATTGGTGCACCCCCGGGATATGTGGGCTATGATGAAGCAGGGCAGCTGACGGAGAAAGTTCGCAGAAAGCCGTATTCCATTATTTTGCTGGATGAAATTGAAAAAGCCCATCAGGATGTATTTAACATTTTGCTTCAAATTTTAGATGACGGTCGTGTGGCAGACAGCCATGGCAGAATTGTTAATTTTGAAAACACGGTTATTATTATGACGTCAAACGCCGGTTCTGATTTAAAAAATTCAAGCTACGGCTTTAACAAAACAGAAAATGAAACTATGAAAAACAAGGTGCAAAGTGCCCTGCGGGACATTTTCCGCCCGGAATTTTTAAACAGAATTGATGAGGTTGTTCTGTTCAATCAATTGACAGAGAAGGAACTGACAAAAATTGTTGATTTGATGATTTTTGATTTGACTGAAGAACTCTTTAGCCGTGATATTGTGTTTGCTGTTTCTGATGATGCAAAGGCATTGATTTTAAAAGAAGGCTATGACCCGAAATACGGCGCCCGTCCCCTTCGCAGAACCATTGAAAAGCTGATTCAAAATCCCATTGCCGAAATGCTGTTAAAAGGTGAAATTCCCAAACATTCAAAGCTTTTCGCAACGGTTTTGGACGGAAAAATCAACATTGAAGTTACCGAATAAAGCGTAGGGGTAGAGAAATCTGCCCCTACAAAAATTTTACGGAGGATTGTATGAAATTTAAACCTTTGACAGTTTTTTTAGACAGCATTCCGGAAAAAATCGGTGTTCCCGGAACGGATTGCGTGATTTATCACCACGGCAAAGAGGTATACCGCCATCAATCCGGTTATTCCGATCCGGCGACCCAAAAACCTGTTAACCCGACACAGCTATATAATATGTATTCTGCTACTAAACCAGTTACCTGTGTTGCTGCACTACAGCTTTTTGAAAAAGGCGCATTTCTACTGACGGATCCCTTGGGGGACTATATCCCTGAATTTAAAACTATGTATATAAAGGAAAACGGCTTTGTCCGTCAGATAAAAAACCAAATCCTGATCAAGGATTTGTTTTCTATGACAGCCGGCTTTGATTATGACATCAGACGTGCGGCAATTATACAGGCAAAAAAAGACACAGACCATCGCTGTCCGACTCTTGACACGATTCGAGCCTTTGCAAAAGAGCATTTAATTTTTGAACCGGGGACCGGTTGGGAGTACAGCTTGTGCCACGACGTTTTGGGGGCTTTGATTGAGGTTGTGAGCGGCATGCGTCTGGAGGATTACTGCCGGAAGAATATTTTTGAACCTCTTTCTATGCATGATACCTCCTATTTCATGGATGAAGAAAAAGAAAAGCGGCTTGCCCCTATGTTTATGTTTTCAGACGAAAAGGGGTTGGCAGAGCCAATCTCCGGCGTCAATATCTTTCGTTTTGGCAGCGAATATGCCAGCGGCGGTGCGGGGCTTGTTTCAACAGTTGATGACTACATTCGCTTTGCCAATTGTTTGGCTTGCGGCGGCAAAACCCAATCCGGAGTCCGGATATTAGCCCGAAAAACCATTGACTTGATGCGCACAAATCACCTGTCAGGAGAATCCTTTGAGCAGTTTTGTGAGTATGCAAAGCATCATATGCCGGGCTATGGCTATGGACTAGGTGTTCGTACCATGCATGACGTTTCTGCCGGTGGCTCTAACGGACCGGTGGGTGAGTTTGGCTGGGGTGGAGCTACGGGTAATTATGTGTTGATTGACCCGGATAACGAACTGGCTGTATATTATGCACAGCATATGCATAACTCTAAAGAGCCCATTATTCATCGAAGAATCAGAAATATTGTATACGCATGTATTGATTAGAACAGGGAATGTAAAGAGATGTCTATTTTGGCAATTTTTTAAAGCAATTTCCCTATCCAATAAATATCCACCCGTATAGCGGGTGGTTTTTCATTTTCGGGCATAGCCCTAATACTACTGGCTGCGCTACATAAGCGCTTTTTTATTGGCCTGCCAGCCATGCAATTGTTACTTGCTACCCATAAATGGGTTGCCTTTTTGCAGGCTTCCCCTTGA
>JAFWAT010000040.1 GCA_017507525.1 Clostridia bacterium
GTTCATGATAAGATAAAGTATATCTTCATTTGCCGGCAATGAAAAGCAAAAACAAGGCAACTATGCAGAAAAAATATGTATTTTAAGGTAAGACACAATGAATTTATATTTTGCGCCCTTAGAGGGCATTACCACATATGTTTACAGAAATACCCATGCAGCATTTTTCGGCGGGTGTGATGGCTACTATGCGCCTTTTATTACCCCCAGTGATAATGAAAGAATCAGCAGAAAAGGGCTTCGGGATGTTGTGCCAGAGAAAAATGAAGGCGCAAAGCTTACGGTGCAGGTACTCACAAATCGCTCTGATTCCTTTATAAAGTTTGCAAGAAAGATCAAAGCCTTAGGCTACCGGGAGCTTAATATTAACCTGGGCTGCCCCTTCCCCCGGGTTGTGCAAAAAGGCAGGGGTGCCGGCATGCTGCAGGATACCGCAGCATTAGACCGATTTTTAGACGGGGTATTCTCCGGCACAGACCTTTCGATTTCGGTGAAGACCCGAACAGGCTTTCATAGCGGTGAAGAGATTAAGCGCCTGATGGAGGTATATAATCAGTATCCGCTATCGCAGCTCATCATCCATCCCAGAGCTAGAGAAGATTTTTATAAAGGCGTGCCGGATGAGGCGGTATTTGCCCGTGCCTATGAGATGGCACGCTGTCCTCTTTGCTATAACGGCGATGTTACAACAGTAGCGGAGCTTAGGAGAATTTCTGAGAAATTTCCGGCGCTAACGGGTGTTATGATTGGCAGAGGCGCCATTAAAAATCCTGCCCTTTTTAGAGAAATTAAAGGCGGGGCACCGGTTACTGCTGCAGAGCTTGTGGCGTTTTCTGATAAGCTGGCAAGCAATTATTATGAAGCGCTGGGTTCAGAAGTTTTTACTCTGCAAAAGTTGAAAGAAGTCTGGGGATATATGATGCAAAACTTTCAAAATGAAACTAAAATTTTAAAAAGCATCAAAAAAGCCTCCACCATAGAATCTTTGTCGTTTGCTGTAAACCAGTTAAAATAAAAGTATAATTTTGACAAAAACCATGAATTTACGGCATTTTTACAATTGACAAAACCAAATGCTTGTGCTAAAATGTAAAATGAGTGAATATTTTTATTAAATAGGATTTTGAAATCAGAAGGGAGAAAAATTTTATGTACAAGATTGTACGTAAAAGGGTTTTAAATCCCACGGTTACACAGATGGATATTGAGGCTCCCCTGGTTGCCAAAAAGGCAAGACCGGGGCAGTTTATTATTTTGCGTGTAGATGAAGACGGAGAGAGAATCCCCCTAACCGTTGCCGGCACAAATCCCAAAGAGGGCACGGTTAAGATTATCTTTCAGGTTGTGGGCGGAACCACCCAGCGATTAAATTATAAAGAACAAGATGAATATATTGAAGATTTTGTGGGGCCATTAGGCCGCGCAACCCATACAGAAGGCATTAAAAAGGTCTGTATTGTAGGCGGTGGCGTTGGCTGTGCCATTGCCCTGCCGGTGGCTCAGGAATTTCACCGATTGGGGGCAGAGGTTACCAGTATTATCGGTTTTCGAGAAAAAAACCTTGTTATTTTAGAAGAGGAGTTTAAAGCCTGCTCTGACAACATGATTCTTCTGACGGATGACGGTTCTTACGGCAGAGAAGGTAACGTTACCGTTCCTTTAAAGGAAATGCTGGAAGCCGGCAAAGAATTTGACATGATTATCACCATCGGTCCTTTAATTATGATGAAATTTGTCACACTTGCGGCAAAGCCCTTCGGCGTACCTGTGACAGCCTCTATGAACCCTATTATGATTGACGGAACCGGCATGTGTGGCGGTTGCCGCCTGACCTTACACCGGAACGGGGAAACGGTGACCAAGTTTGCTTGTGTTGACGGTCCTGAATTTAACGCGTATGAAATTGATTTTGATGAGGCAATGTCTCGAGGCAGAATGTATGCAGATTTTGAACGGCATGCCCACGCAGAATCCTGCAATTTGTTTAAAAAAGTGCAAGGAGGAGAGTCGTAATGGCACTGAATCCCAAGAAATGCGAAATGCCAACTCAGCCTCCCTCTGAGCGGGCAAAAAACTTTAAAGAGGTAGCTTTGGGTTACACCTTGGAGATGGCAAAGGGCGAGGCAGAGCGATGCCTTAACTGCAAAAACAAGCCCTGCGTTGCCGGTTGCCCCGTAAACATTGACATTCCTGATTTTATCACCCATATAAAAAACGGCGAGCTGGAGGCGGCATATCAGTCAATTCTAAAGTCCTCTTCTCTGCCGGCTGTCTGCGGCAGAGTTTGCCCGCAGGAAACCCAGTGTGAAAGTAAATGTACCTTAGGCATTAAATTTGAACCTGTGGGCATTGGCCGCTTAGAGCGCTTCGTTGCGGACTGGCATAATGAAAACGTGACAGAAAAGCCTGCCCGCCCGGCGTCTAACGGTCACCGCGTGGCAATTGTGGGTTCCGGTCCTTCCGGTCTTACCTGCGCCGGCGATTTGGCGAAAAAAGGGTATGAGGTAACGGTGTATGAAGCCCTGCACACAGCCGGCGGCGTGTTGGTTTACGGCATCCCCGAATTCCGTCTGCCCAAGGCAATTGTTGCAAAAGAAGTAGAAACCTTAAAGAATTTAGGGGTTACCATTGAAACCAATGTTGTTATCGGTAAAACCCTGACCATAGATGAACTCTTCGAAATGGGCTTTGAGGCGGTGTTCATTGGCTCCGGAGCAGGGCTCCCCAGCTTTATGAATATCCCCGGGGAATCCTTAAAGGGCGTTTATTCTGCCAATGAGTTTTTAACCAGAAGCAACCTTATGAAGGCATACCGCACAGACAGCACCACCCCCATTATGAAGGGCGGCAAGGTGGCGGTTGTGGGCGGCGGCAACGTTGCCATGGATGCGGCAAGAACAGCCCTGCGCCTGGGTGCTGAAAACGTATATATTATCTATCGGCGGTCAGAAGAAGAACTGCCTGCCAGAGCCGAAGAGGTAGAACACGCCAAGGAAGAGGGCATAGAATTCCACTTGCTCCGCAATCCTGTTGAAATTCTGGGTTATCAGAACCCGGAGGACCCGCGGGATTCAAAAAACGGTTTTGTTTCCGGCATCCGCTGCATAAAAATGGAGCTGGGCGAGCCGGACGAGCGAGGCAGAAGACGGCCGATTCCCATTCCCGGCTCTGAGTATGATATAGCGGTGGACACGGTGATTATGTCAATTGGCACCTCGCCGAACCCATTAATTAAGGAGACAACAGAAGGCCTTGCCGTAAACTCAAGAGGCGGCATTGTTGTAACCGAGGAGGGGTTAACCTCCATACGCGGTGTTTATGCCGGCGGTGATGCGGTAACAGGTGCGGCTACAGTCATTTCAGCAATGGGCGCCGGAAAGACCGCGGCGAAAGCCATCCACGAATATTTGGAACAAGGATAAGGAGTCCAGAACGCAAAAAAGGTGCAAAACCGCATAGCAACGCGGCTCTGCGCGGATTGTTAAAAAAATATCAAAAACTATTGATTTTAACGGCGAAATATGCTATGATATATCATATACACTAAGAAATCCTGATATTTTGCCGAAATGCTAAAAAGCTTTAAGCATGAAAGGAAGTAAACCATGAACAAAATCACGATTATTGGAACAGGTAGCGTGGGGTCGACAATTGCTTATACCTTAACAGTTATGGGCTTGGCCTCTGAAATTGTATTAATTGACATTAATAATGAAAAAGCTGTCGGCGAAGCCATGGACATTCGTCAGGGAACGCCTTTTTGTTCCTCTGTCTCCATTTATGCAGGCTCATATCAGGATGCTGCTGGCTCCAACATCGTCATTCTGACCTCCGGAGTTGCCAGAAAACCCGGTCAGTCTCGGCTTGATTTAGCCCAGACAAATGTTGACATCACCAAGAAGATTATTCCTGAGGTTGTACGGCATGCTCCCAATGCGATTTATCTGATCGTCAGCAACCCGGTGGATATTTTAACCTATACCTTTGTGAAGCACTCAGGGCTGCCGGAAAACCAGATTATCGGTTCGGGAACAATTTTAGATACTTCCCGTCTCCGGGCACGGCTTTCGGAATACTATGCAATCAATCAGCAAAATGTTCATGCCTATGTTATGGGCGAGCATGGGGACTCTTCTTTTGTTCCCTGGTCCATTGCTAACATTTCAAACATCCCCATTAAGGGCGGTCGTCCCTCGCTGATATTGAGCGATAATAATTCGGGCGTTCAATGGCCGGATATTGACTATGAAGAGGTTGAAAATTACGTTAAAAAGTCCGGTGGCAGGGTTATTGAGCAAAAAGGCGCAACCTATTATGCCGTTTCGGTTTCGGTTTGCCATATTTGCAAATGTATCTTAGGCGGCATCAACACAACCATGACCGTTTCCACCATGCTGCATGGGGAATACGGCATTGACGATGTTTGCCTCAGTCTTTTAAATATCATTGATGACAGAGGTGCAACGGGCAAGATGCTTCTTCCTTTAAATGATGAAGAAATCAAAGCCCTGCATCATAGTGCTGATACTTTGAAAAACTTGATTAAACAAATGGAAATATAATATGTTTCTTTCTTAAACCCCTTCTTTTAGCAGGGGTTTAAACTCATTTTAATGGTTTGAAAAATTTTTGATTGTGAGGGTGCAGAATAATGGATTTTCGTAAGGAGCATGACTCTATGGGTGAGGTTTTAGTCCCTGCCGACAGGCTGTGGGCGGCACAAACCCAGAGAAGTCATGAGAATTTTGAAATTGGCGTGGATATTGAAACTATGCCTCGCGAAATTACCTATGCTTTCGGTGTTTTAAAGAAGGCAGCGGCTATGGCAAACAACGCCTTAAAGCCGGAAAAAATGACAGATGAAAAGCTTGATGCAATCAGCCGTGCCTGTGATGAGGTGATGAGCGGTGCGCTAAACAGCCATTTCCCCTTGGTTGTATGGCAGACAGGCTCCGGAACACAGTCTAACATGAATGCTAACGAGGTTATCGCAAACAGAGGTAACCAGATTGCCGGTAAAAAACTTCTGCATCCCAATGACGATGTAAACATGAGCCAGTCCTCAAACGATACCTTTCCCACGGCGATGCACATTTCTGCTGTTTTAGCCGTTGAAGATAAGCTGATTCCTGCGGCAGAGGAACTAATTGATACGTTTCTTCGTCTTGAAAAAGAGAATGAGGGTATTGTGAAAAGCGGCAGAACCCATCTGCAGGATGCAACTCCCATTACCTTTTCTCAGGAAATCAGCGGCTGGCGAACCAGTCTTTTACGTGATGTTGAACTGCTTAAGCTCGCCATGAAACCGCTAGCGGAGCTTGCTCTGGGCGGCACCGCAGTGGGTACAGGCTTAAACGCCCCCAAGGGCTTTGACACCTTGGTTGCTGAAAAGGTTTCAGAAATCACTGGTAAAAAATTTGTCACAGCCGGCAACAAGTTCCATGCCCTGACATCTAAGGATGAGCTTGTGTTTGCACACGGCGCGATTAAAGCCATGGCTTGTGACATGATGAAGATTGCCAACGATATTCGCTGGCTGGCAAGCGGTCCCCGTGATGGTTTGGGTGAAATTTTCATTCCCGAAAACGAGCCCGGTTCCTCCATTATGCCGGGCAAGGTGAACCCCACCCAGTGTGAGGCGGTAACCATGGTTTGCGTTCAGGTTATGGGTAATGATGTGGCTGTGGGTATGGCAGCATCACAAGGCAACTTTGAGCTGAATGTGTTCATGCCGGTATGTATCTACAACTTCTTGCAGTCAGCACGGCTTTTGGCAGAAGCGATTGTGTCCTTCAATAAAAACTGTGCTGTAGGCATCCGCGCAAACAAAGAAAAAATGCACCATAACCTGCACAATTCTTTAATGCTTGTTACAGCATTAAACCCCTACATTGGTTATGAAAATGCAGCTAAAACGGCAAAGAAAGCTTTTAAAGATAACATTTCATTAAAAGAAGCTTGTGTCGCCTTAGGCTTTTTAACAGAAGAAAAATTTGACGAGGTGTTCCACCCCGAGCAAATGGTTTAACTTTGTGAAAGGAGAAGAAACATGAAGGTTTCGTATTATCCCGGTTGCACCTTAAAAACAAAAGCTAAAGACTTGGATTTTTATTTAAGAAAATGTGCCGGCGTTTTAGGTGTAGAAGTGGAAGAAATAGAAAACTGGCAATGCTGTGGCGGTGTTTTCACCACTGCAAGTGATGAAATTGCCACCAAGCTTTCCTCTGTCCGTGCCCTTTCTGAGGCTCGTGACAAGGGGCAAAAGCTGTTAACAGTTTGTTCTGCATGCCACAACGTCATTAAGCAGACAAACTATCAGATTAAAAATGATGCAGACTTTGCAGCAAGAGCAAACAATTACATGCAGCAAGATGTGCCTTACGAGGGTGAGGCTGAAGTGGTTCACTTTTTAGAGCTTCTGCGTGATGAAATCGGCTTTGATGCCATCCGTGAAAAAGTGACAGATGCTTTAAAGGATAAGAAAATTGCGGCATACTACGGTTGCCTGCTTCTTCGCCCCGGCAAGGTTATGCAGCTTGATGATGCAGAAAACCCCAGCATTATGGAAGAACTCATTGAAGCAATGGGTGCCACACCTGTGGTTTCCCCCTACAGAAACGAATGCTGCGGCGGCTATGTTGTTTTAGACGATGCTAAAAGCGCTGAGAAAAAGAGCACAGCCATCACAGAAAATGCTAAGACAATGGGTGCAGACATGATTGTAACTGCTTGCCCCCTTTGTAAATATAACTTAGAAAAACATGATCAGTCTATCCCCGTGGTTTATGTAACCGAGCTGCTTGCTGAAGCTTTGGGGATTAAGGAGGGTGTGTAATGAACAAAAAAGCAATCCGTGACGAAATCATTCACATCAGCGGTGTCAACCCGAAAAAGTGTATGAAATGCGGCAAGTGCTCCGGTACCTGCCCCTCATATAATGAGATGGAATACCATCCCCACCAGTTTGTATACATGGTGGAAAGCGGTGACATAGAACCCCTAATGCACTCTGACTCGTTATATAAATGCCTCTCCTGCTTCGCTTGTGTAGAGCGTTGCCCAAGAGGTGTTGAGCCGGCAAAAATCATTGAAGCGGTGAGACTGATGACCGTGCGTCAGCAGGGTGCTAACCACTTAAAGAGTGATGCAATTCCCGAGCTTTTAGACGAGAACCTGCCGCAACAGGCAATTGTCAGTGCTATGCGTAAATACAGTAAATAAGAAAGGAGAAGACAAAAATGCAAAGAGTTGGCGTATTCGTATGTTGGTGCGGAAGTAACATTGCTGCTACGGTTGATGTTAAGGCGGTTGCCGAAGCGTTAAAGGCTGAGCCCGGCGTGGTCTTCTCCACCGACTATCAATATATGTGTTCTCAGGCAGGTCAGGACATGATTAAGGAAGCCATCCGTGAGCATCAGCTCACCGGCGTGGTGATTTGCTCCTGTTCTCCCCGTATGCATGAGGCAACCTTTAGAAAAACGGCAGAATCTGCCGGAATTAACCCCTACATGGTTGAAATTGCAAACATCCGTGAGCAGTGCTCATGGGTGCATAAGGACATTCCCACCGGTACAGAAAAGGCAATTATCTTAGGTAGAGCCGCCATTGCAAAGGTGAGCTTGAATGCACCCCTGACCCCGGGTGAAAGCCCGGTAACAAAGCGTGCATTGGTTATCGGCGGCGGTATTGCCGGCATTCAGACGGCGCTGGACATTGCAGATGCCGGCTTCCCGGTAGATATCGTGGAGAAAAAGCCTACCATCGGCGGCAAAATGGCGCAGATTGATAAAACCTTCCCCACGCTTGACTGTGCGGCTTGTATCTTAACCCCGAAGATGGTGGATGTTGCCCAGAATGATAAAATCAGAATTTTCTCTTACAGCGAGGTAGAGGCAGTTTCCGGCTTCGTTGGCAATTTTGATGTTAAGATTAAGAAAAAAGCCCGGTTTGTGGATGAAACAAAATGTACCGGTTGCGGTCTGTGTACCGAAAAGTGCCCGCAAAAGAAGGTACCCAATGACTTTAACCTGGGCATGGATATGAAGCGTGCAATCTATATTCCCTTTGCGCAGGCTGTTCCCAAGGTTGCCACCATTGAGGCAGATTACTGCAATATGTTAAAGAATGGCAAATGCGGCGTTTGTGCAAAGGTTTGTACCGCCGGTGCTATTGACTATAAGCAGCAGGATGAAATCATCGAAGAAAAGTATGGTGCAATTGTTGTTGCTACCGGCTTTAATCCCATTAGCATGGAAAAATTTGATGAATTTGCTTACAACCAGTCAAAAGACGTAATCACTTCCTTAGAGTTTGAGCGTCTGACCAATGCGGCAGGTCCCACAGCCGGAAAGCTGCTGCGTCCTTCTGATGGCAAGCATCCCGAAACCATCGTGTTTGTACAGTGCGTTGGTTCAAGATGCGATGCCTGCAACGAAAAAGGCAAGGAATATTGCTCCAAAATTTGTTGTATGTACACAGCAAAGCATGCCATGCTCACCCGTGATAAATATCCTGATACGGATGTGTATGTGTTCTACATTGATGTCAGAACGCCGGGTAAAAACTTTGACGAATTCTACAGACGTGCCGTTGAAGAATACGGTGTTCACTATATTAAGGGCATGGTTGGTAAAATCCTGCCCGAGGGAGATAAGCTCAAGGTAAGAGCCTCTGACCTCATTGAAAATAAACAGATTAATATTGATGCAGATTTGGTGGTGTTGGCAGCGGCAATTGAGCCGGACAAATCCGCCAGACCCCTTGCCACCATGCTGACAGCCAGCATGGACACTAACGACTTCTTCACAGAAGCCCATCCCAAGCTCCGTCCTGTAGAAAGCCCCACAGCCGGCGTCTTTCTGTCCGGTGCTTGTCAGGGCCCGAAGGATATTCCCGAAACTGTTTCTCAGGCAGGTGCGGCGGCATCAAAGGTTATCGGTCTGCTCGCTAAAGATAAGCTCTTGGGCAATCCCTGCGTGGCTGGCTCCGATGAAATGATGTGTAACGGTTGTTCCTCCTGTGAGCGTGTTTGCCCATATGGTGCCATCAGCTATCTTGACAAAGAGTTCCGTATGCCTGACAGAACCACAAAGGTTCGCCGCGTGGCACAGGTTAACGAAGCCGTTTGTCAGGGCTGCGGTGCTTGTACTGTTGCTTGCCCGTCCGGTGCTATGGACTTAAAGGGCTTTAAAAACAACCAAATCTTAGCGGAGGTGGATGCAATATGTCGATGAACGAATTTAAACCCAAAATTGTTGCCTTTTGCTGTAACTGGTGTTCATATGCCGGTGCAGACCTTGCCGGCAACAACCGCCTGAGCTATCCGGCTGATGTTAAAATCATCCGCGTTCCGTGTTCCTGCCGTGTTAACCCCATGTTTATTCTCCGTGCATTCCAAAAGGGTGCTGACGGTGTGATTATCTGCGGTTGCCACCCTGGCGACTGCCACTATACATCGGGTAACTACTATACCAGAAGAAGAATGGCGCTTTTGTTTTCCATGCTTGACTATTTGGGCATTGAAAGAGAGCGCACCCGTCTTGAATGGGTGTCTGCAGCAGAGGGCGCTAAGTTCTCACAGACCATGAACGAGTTCGTGGAGGCGGTAACCGCCTTAGGCGAAAATAAAAGATTGGAGGACTTACGATGCAAAGAGTAACCCGTGACGTATTGGTCCAAAAAGCAATCTCTCTGCTTTCTGCCGGCACGGTAGACAGAGTGCTTGGCTGGAAGGCCGGTGAGTTTTCCTACGATGTAACCCCTTATGTGTTTAAAGACGCAGAAGCTTTAAAAGCAGATTTTGTGTTTGACGATTTTTGTGGTGCAAACTTCTCAAAATATTTAGTTAAAGAGTGCGGCAAAAGCGAAGGCAAGGTTCTGGTGTTCTTAAAGCCTTGCGATACCTACAGCTTTAACCAGCTTTTAACCGAGCACCGCTTTGACCGCGAAAAGGTCTATGCCGTGGGTATTCCCTGCGATGGCATGGCAGACATTACAAAAATCCGTGAAAAGGCAGAAGGCATTTCTGAAATTACCGCCGAGGGCGACGGATTCTGCGTGAAAACCCTGTATGACGGTGATGTAAAGCTAACAAAAGAAGAAGCTTTAGCAGAACGTTGTCTTAACTGCAAGAGCCAAAAGCACGTGGCATACGATGAGCTTTTAGGCGAAGAGGGCGAGGTAATTGATTCCGGTCGTTTCACCGGCGTTGAAGCTCTTGAGGCTATGACCCCTGATGAGCGCTTTGCGTTCTGGAAGGGAGAGCTTTCAAGATGCATCCGCTGTAACGCCTGCCGTGATGTTTGCCCGGCTTGCACCTGCGAAAAGTGCGTGTTTGACAATCCCAAATCCGGTGTTGAAAACAAGGCAATTGCTGACAGCTTTGAAGAAAAAATGTTCCACATCATCCGTGCATTCCACGTTGCCGGAAGATGTACTGATTGCGGCGAATGCTCAAGGGTTTGCCCCCAAAACATTCCCCTGCATCTTTTAAACAGAAAGTTTATTAAAGACATTAACGGTTTTTACGGTGACTATCAGGCAGGAGAAGAAGCTTACTCCAGAGCGCCTCTGGTTAACTATACCACCGAGGATATAGAACCTGCTGATGCGGTAAAGAAAGGAGATGGCGAAAATGCGTAAAATTTCTATGGATTCTCTTTCTGCACTGTTTGAAGCCATTTCCGGCACCATGCCCTTGTTTCTCCCTGTAGACGGAAAAGAAGGTGCTTCCTACAAAAAGTGGGAACCGGGCACAGAATATTCAAAAGCACTCAATACCAATAAAAGCGCGAAAGACTTTTTCTTCCCCCAGGTTGAAAACATGATGGCATTTAAAACCGAGGGCAAGAACATTGAAGTTCTTGACTTAAAAGAAGATGTTGGTCCTTTTGCTATCTTTGGCGTTCGTGCCTGCGACCTTGCCAGCTTCAGCATTTTAGACAGAGTGTTCTTATCTGACCCTGTAGACAGCTTTTATAAAGCTCGCCGTGACAATGCGGTGATTATCTCCGTGGCGTGCTCACGCCCGCAGGAAACCTGCTTCTGTAGCGCTTTCTCCATTGATGCGGCAGCACCCGGCGGCGATGTGGAATGCGTGATGGCAGACGGCATGGTTTATTTAGAGGCAAAAACCGAAAAGGGCGAAGCCTTTTTAAAGAATTTAGAAGCAGTAACCGAAGCATCTGACGAAAGAGCGGCAGAAGCGGAGCAGGCAAAGATTCGTGAAAGAATTGAAAAACTGCCCCTTGCAAATCTTTCTACTGATGCCTTTGGCGGCGGCAAAACCATGGAGTATTTTAATAATCCTTTGTGGGATGAGTTATCTGCTAACTGCTTAGGCTGCGGCACCTGTACCTTTGTGTGCCCCACCTGTCAGTGCTATGACATTAAGGATTATAACACCGGTAAGGGCGTTCAGCGCTTCCGTTGCTGGGATTCTTGCATGTATTCCGACTTTACTAAAATGGCACACGGTAACATCAGAAATTCTCAGAAGGAGCGTTTCCGTCAGCGGTTTATGCACAAATTGGTGTATTTCCCTGAGAACAATGAAGGCATTTTCGGTTGCGTTGGCTGCGGCAGATGCCTGGCTAAATGCCCGATTTCTATGAATATTGTAAAAGTTATGAAGACACTGGGAGGTGCGGACAATGCATAATAGCGATCCTTTAATTCCGAAAGTCGGAACAATTACAGATGTGAGAATTGATACGCCCGACGTGAAAACCTTCCGTGTGCTCACGCCTGACGGCAAAAAAGCCTTTGACCATATGCCCGGTCAGTGTGCAATGCTTTCTATCCCCGGCGTGGGTGAGGCGATGTTCTCGATTACATCATCTCCTACCAATACCGAGTATATGGAATTTTCCATTAAAAAGTGCGGCTGCGTAACAGAATGGCTGCATCAGGCAGAGGTTGGCCAGCAGATTACCATTCGCGGACCTTACGGCAAGCCTTTCCCGGTTGACACTGTGTTCCGCGGTCAGGATATGCTCTTTATCGCCGGTGGTATCGGTCTTGCGCCGCTCCGTTCTGTTATCAACTATTGCCGTCACTACCGTGACCAGTACGGTAAAATTGATATTGTCTACGGTTCCAGAAGCAAGGATGACCTTGTGGATTATAAAGAAATCATTGATGAATGGTGTAACGATGACGGCATTAACGTGCATCTCACCATTGACAATCCTCAAGAGGGTTGGGACGGTCACGTTGGCTTTGTTCCAAACTATGTAAAAGAGCTGGGCTTTTCAACGGATAAAACAGCCATCCTTTGCGGTCCACCCATTATGATTAAGTTCACTCTGCAGGGTCTTGTTGATTTAGGTTTTGAAAAAACCCAGATTTACACCACCATGGAGCTTAAAATGAAATGCGGCGTGGGTAAATGCGGCAGATGCAACATCGGCGCAAAATATGTCTGCAAAGACGGTCCGGTGTTCCGTTGTGACGAAATCGACGAGCTACCCGATGAGTATTAATAAGGAGGATATGAACATGGAAAATACAGTAAATATATTCTTGTTCGGTAAAAAATACAGTGTGCCGGATAACCTGACCATTATGCGTGCCATGGAGTATGCCGGCTATCAGTTAAAACGTGGCTGCGGCTGCAGAAACGGTTTCTGCGGTGCCTGCGCAACGATTTACAGAATCGCAGGGGACAGAGAATTAAAAGCCTGCCTTGCCTGCCAGACAAAAGTTGAAGATAATATGTATATTGCAACCCTGCCTTTCTTCCCCTTGGTTAAGCAGGTATACGATATTGAAAAAATCGGCCCCACAGAGCAGATTATGATGCAGCTGTATCCTGAAATTTATGCCTGCATCGGCTGTAATGCCTGCACCAAGGCTTGTACGCAGGAGTTAAACGTTATGCAGTACATTGCCTATGCACAGCGTGGTGAATATGAAAAGTGTGCAGAAGAATCCTTTGACTGTGTTATGTGCGGCGTTTGTTCCTCCCGTTGTCCTGCCGGCATTTCTCATCCTCAGGTTGCAATGCTTGCACGCCGCTTAAACGGTAAGTACATTGCTCCCCGCTGCGGACATCTGGAAAAGAGAGTTGAAGAAATCAACGAAGGCACCTTTAAGGCGCTGATTGAAGACCTGTTAGGCAAGCCCGTTGATGAAATCAAGGAACTTTACAACAACAGAGAGATTGAGAAATAAGGAGGTGCAGTCATGTATTCAGAAAACTTTCAGGAATCTCTTGCCAAGGTAGAAGCGGCAAGAGAGAAAAACATTGAATTAGAACCCAGACGTATGACCGCGCAGGAAAAGGAAGAATTACTAAAAGCTTACCATCCTGACTATAAAACAGACGAGTTTGAAGTGCTGACCATTGGCCCTAACAAGGGCGACAAAGTGCCCAAAGAACTGGCTGCCATGCTTCAGGCGCACAGCCGCATCAATCCGGCTGACATTGATCTGTCAAACCCCGATTATGATGTAGACGTTTTGGTCATCGGTGGCGGTGGTGCAGGTTCTTCTGCAGCCATTGAAGCACACGAGGCCGGCGCAAATGTTATGATTGTGACAAAGCTCCGTATCGGCGATGCCAACACCATGATGGCAGAAGGCGGTATTCAGGCGGCTGATAAGGAAAACGACTCTCCGGCAATCCACTTTGTAGATGCTTTTGGCGGTGGTCACTTTGCTGCAAAGCGTGAGCTGTTATCAAAGCTTGTTTGCGATGCTCCGGATGCCATTTTGTGGCTTTCAGAACTGGGCGTTGAGTTTGATAAAGACGCTGAGGGTAACATGATTACCACCCACGGCGGCGGTACCTCCAGAAAGAGAATGCACGCGGCAAAAGACTATTCCGGCGCAGAAATCATGCGTACCCTGCGTGATGAAGTGTTAAACCGCAAGATTCCGGTTGTTGACTTTACCGCAGCCATCGAGCTGATTTTAGATGAAAACGGCAATGCTGCCGGTGCAGTTTTATTAAACATGGAAACTGAGGACATTTTAATTGCCAAGGCAAAAACCGTTATTATTGCAACCGGTGGTGCCGGCAGAATGCACTATCAGGGCTTCCCCACATCTAACCACTATGGCGCAACGGCTGATGGTCTTGTTTTAGGCTATAGAGCCGGCGCAAAGCTTTTATATGCTGAAACCCTGCAGTATCACCCCACGGGTGCAGCCTTCCCCGAGCAGATTTTCGGTGCACTGGTAACTGAAAAGGTTCGCTCTTTGGGCGCAAAACTCATTAACAAAAACGGTGAAGCGTTTATGCATCCGTTGGAAACCCGTGACGTATCCGCAGCATCTATCATCCGTGAATGTAATGACCGTGGTAACGGTGTTGAAACCGGTAATGGTCTGGCTGTATGGCTGGATACCCCGATGATTGAAAAAATCGGCGGTGAGGGCACCATCGAGGCAAGAATTCCTGCAATGATGAGAATGTTCGGTAAATACGGCATTGACATCCGCAAAGAGCCTATCTTAGTTTATCCGACCCTCCATTATCAGAACGGCGGCTTAGACATTTCAGCTGACTGTATGACAACAAACGTTGAAAATCTGTTTGTTGCCGGTGAAGCAGTTGGCGGTATCCACGGCAGAAACCGTTTAATGGGTAACTCGCTCTTAGACATCATCGTATTCGGCAGAAGCGCAGGTAAGAGCGCAGCTGCTAAATGCAAGGGCGTTACCGTTGGCAAGCTTTCGCTTTCTCATGTTAACGAGTTTGAAAAGGAAATCAGCGATGCTAAGATTGAAACAGACATGATTTCTCCCAAACTGTTACCCAATTACGTTAAACAGCGTGATGAAAAATAAAGAAAAAAGAACAAGGAACAGCCAAAAGGCTGTTCCTTGAGTGCGTTTTTACATAATAAAGAAAGGAACATAATTATGACTTTATTTGGAGGCGTTGTCTCAATTTCCGGCATTACATTTTTAATGTTTTGCGTATTCATTATTGCGGCGCTGGGCTACATTTTAGGTCGCATTTCAATTAAAGGCGTTTCCTTGGGCACAGCCGGCGTGTTTATTGTTGCACTTTTATTTGGTTGCTTTTTCTATGGCCCCTTAGAAAAACAGCTGACAGCTGAATTTGCTGAAAAAGCGCTGAAGATTATTGAAAGCATGGGTCTGATTTTGTTTGTAACCTCTGTGGGCTTCATCGCTGGACCGAAATTCTTTAGCAACATGAAAAAGAATTTTAAGTCCTACATTCTGCTTGGCTTGATTATTATCATTGCCGGTGGATTGTCCGCAATCGGTTGCATCTACTTAGGCAGAGCCTTAGGCGAAACTGACCATGCAGGCTTTACGGCAATGGTTGTCGGGCTCCTGTCCGGCTCCCTGACCTCAACACCGGCATTCTCAGCGGCAAAAGATACGGTTTTGGCAGAGTATGAAAGCCTGGTTTCGGTTGGCCATGGCATTGCTTACATCTTCGGTGTTGTGGGTGTTGTGCTGTTTGTTCAGCTCGTTCCCAAATTCTCCCGTGCCAACATGGCTGAAGAACGTGCAAAGCTCACGCAGGTTTCTGACGGTGCTGAAAAAACATATAGCGGCAAGCTGATTCACTTAGACGGCTTTGGTTTTGCAGCATTTAGCTTGGCAGCTATTGTGGGCATTTTTGTTGGTATGATTAAGGTGCCTCTGACCGGCGAGGGTCTTTCCGGCACAACCTTCTCTTTAACCACTACCGGCGGTTGCCTTTTAGTGGCGCTGATTTTCGGTCATTTCGGCAGAGTGGGTAAAATCAGTCTGATGCCTCAGGAATCTACCTTGAAGGTGTTCCGTGAGCTTGGCTTAATGTTGTTCTTAATCGGTGCCGGCATCCCCGGCGGTGCAGATTTTGTAAAGTTCTTTGACCCCATGTATTTTGTTTACGGCGTGATTATGACAATTGTGCCCATGATTATCGGCTTTATCTTTGCAAAATATGTATTGAAGCTGAGCCTCTTAAATAACTTAGGCTCCATCACCGGCGGTATGACCAGCACACCGGCGCTTGGCACGCTAATCAACGTAGCCGGCACTGAGGATGTTGCGGCAGCCTATGCGGCAACCTATCCCATTGCCCTCATTGCGGTTGTGCTTGTATCTCAGTTTTTGATTCTTTTATTCTAAGCGTAAAAAAGCCGCCACATACGTGGCGTACTCGTAAGGACAGTAATTGTAAAAGGCAGAAACGTTCGTTTCTGCCTTTTATCGTAGGGTTCGGCGGTTTCCGACGAACCGTTTTTAAGGTTTTAGGATAACCTAGGGTAGTTACACCACTTAAAGATAATAATGCAAAATCAGAGCAGATTAAAGGACTGTTTGAGAAAGAACTGATGACATAAATGCTTCCGTAGTTTGAATATAATTATTTATCAGATTATATTGCGGAGGGTCATATGAAAAAATCAGTATTCATTTGGCAAATACTTGGTTTTATATTTACGGGAGTAGCAGGAGTTGTTTTGCACTTTCTTTTTGACTGGACAAATCAAAGCATTATTGTTGCACTTTTTTCTGCGGTAAATGAGTCCATTTGGGAGCATATGAAATTATTGTTTTTCCCTATGTTTGTGTTTGCCATAATAGAAAGCAGGTATATAGGGAATGATTACAAAAGTTTTTGGTGTGTTAAACTGATAGGGATTGTGCTTGGTGTAGCGTTAATCCCCATTCTATATTATACAATTAACGGAATATTTGGCTCTACACCTGACTTTGTGAATATAGCAATTTTTTATGTTGCATCAGCAATTAGTTATATAACGGAAACTTGGCTGATGAAAAAAGATATTATAAATTGCGAGTCTCCTAAAATTGCAATAGGAATTTTAGTCTTAATATCGGCGGTGTTTGCGGTGCTTACATTTACTCCACCAAAAATTCCGCTGTTTGAGGATCCAATCACAAATACCTATGGATATTATCAAATAATGTAAACTAAAAAACAACCGGTAGGGAACGCCTATCGGTTGTACGCATTTTGTGGGACGAAATGTAAAGGCTTATAAAGCGGTTTGAGAGGGAAACTTGTTGCGGTAAGGTAGTTTGACCTTTAAGAACATTAAAACGACAATTAAAGGGGTTTCAAAGGGAACAAAAAAAGGCTCTTGAGAAACCTCAAAGGCCTTGAAAATGGCGGAGAGGCGGGATTCGAAC
>JAFWAT010000041.1 GCA_017507525.1 Clostridia bacterium
GGTCGGGAAACCGGCGCGAGAGTTCAAATCTCTCCTTCTCCGCCAAAAATCCGTACACAAAAGTGTGCGGATTTTTACTTATTCCCTAAAAATAAGTAGGGTATTTTTAAACGGCTTTACAACGTCATCTGTAAATATTATTTTTTTAAAAATAAGCTTATATGGAGGCAACATGAGCAAGGGTAAATCAATTTTATTAACTGTATTAGGCACTATGATAACCGGCTTTGGCATCGGCGTATTTTTAACCCCCAACAAAATTGTGGGCGGCGGTGTGTCAGGTTTATCGACCCTGTTGTATCATACCTTATCCGTTCCTTTGGGTGTAAGTTTTTTAGTGATTAACTTGATTTTTTTGCTGATTGGCATTAAAATATTAGGTAAGAGCTTTACCTTGAAAACATTACTGGGTGCAGCATTAATTTCTGTTTTTACTCAGGTGTTTTCTTATCTTCCTTTTTATACGGAAAATACAATGCTTGCTACAATTTTTGGAGGCGTGCTTTACGGCTTGGGCATTGGCTTGGGCTTTGCTGCCGGTGCATCTACAGGGGGCACGGATATTTTAGGCAGGCTTATTCAATACAAATTCTCCACAGTGCCCATTGGAAAGCTGCTTTTGATTGTTGACGGAATTATCATTTTAGTGTCACTTATCATTTTTAAGAATATTGAGTTGACGCTGTTTGGCGTTATTTCTCTGTTTATTTCCAGCACAACCATTGATTTTGTCATTGGACAGCTTAATATTTCGCGCCTTGCGTTTGTTATTACAGAGCATGGTGAAGAAATTTCAAATCATTTGGTAAGTTCTTCACCCAGGGGTGTTACGATGATTGATGTTGTGGGTGCATATACAAATGAACAGAAGAAAATGTTATTTTGCGCCCTGAAAGAAAGTGAATCAGAGAATTTTCAAAGAAAAATACTTGCCATTGACCCAGAGGCTTTTATTGTTTTTTCTGAGTCTCAGCGCATTAAAGGCAATGGATTTTACTTGTATAAATAATGTATTTTATTTCGGCGTGATGCCGTTTAATTTTAAAGGAGGTTTTTTACGATGGATTTAAAGGGTTCAAAAACAGAAAAAAATTTGTGGGAAGCATTTGCCGGTGAAAGCCAGGCAAGAAATAAGTATACATACTTTGCTTCCGTAGCTAAAAAAGAAGGATATCAGCAAATTTCTGCAATCTTTGAAGAAACTGCCAATAACGAAAAAGAGCACGCAAAGCTTTGGTTTAAAGCGTTAGGCGAGCTGGGTGACACAAAAGAAAACCTTTTGCACGCTGCTGAAGGCGAAAACTACGAATGGACTGACATGTATGCCCGATTTGCTGATGAAGCTGAAGAAGAAGGCTTTACGACACTGGCTGCTCAGTTCCGTATGGTTGCAAAAATTGAAAAGGCTCATGAAGAACGTTATCGGGCGTTGCTTTCTAACGTGGAAATGCAGAAGGTGTTTGAAAAAAGCGAAGAAACCATGTGGGAATGCCGCAACTGCGGTCATCTGGTAATGGGTAAAAAAGCACCTGAAATTTGTCCGGTTTGTGCGCATCCTCAGGCGTACTTTGAAGTGAGAAAAGAAAACTATTAAACATGATAAAAAACAGCAGGTTAACCTGCTGTTTTTTTATGCCCACTGATATGAATTGAGCTTTTGTATTTTATATAATGAACATTGCGTCACCGAAGCTAAAGAACCGATATTGCTCGCGGACAGCTTCTTCATATGCCTTTAAAATCAACTCTCTGCCGGCTAAAGCACTAACCAGCATAACCAAGGTTGACTTTGGCAAATGAAAGTTTGTAATTAAATGATCCGTAAACTTAAAAGTATAACCCGGATAAATAAAGATGCTGGTTTCGCCGCTACCTGCATGCATAACGCCGTTTTCATCAGCTAAGGTTTCAACGACTCTTGTTGCGGTTGTACCCACACAAATGATGCGTCCGCCGTTTTGCTTTATCTGATTGAGCCGGGTAGCTGTTTCTTCATCTACCGAGTAAACCTCTGCGTGCATCGTATGTTCTTCAACGGTTTCAGCCTTGACGGGGCGGAAGGTGCCCAAGCCAACGTGCAGGGTGACATAGGCAATGTGAACCCCCATATCCTCCAGTTTTGCAAGTAAGGTATTATCAAAATGAAGTCCGGCAGTTGGCGCTGCGGCAGAACCGTCAATCTTTGAATAAACGGTCTGATACCGTTCCGGGTCGTTTAGCTTTTCTTTAATATAAGGTGGCAGGGGCATTTCACCTAATTCAGCTAAAATTTCATTAAAGATTCCTTTATATTCAAATCTAACCAGCCGGTTGCCGTCGTCTTTTACCTTAATAATTTCTGCAATCAGCTTTCCGTTACCGAACACAATCCTATCACCAACACGACATTTTTTGCCGGGGCGAACCAGTGTTTCCCAAACATCATCTTCCATTTGGCGCAACAGCAATAATTCAGCGGCACCGCCACTTTTTTCGCGTTGCCCTAAAAGCCTTGCCGGAATGACTCGGGTGTTATTTAGAACAAGACAGTCTCCTGGCTTAATAAAGGATGTGATATCTGAAAAAATATGGTGTGCGGTTTTTCCGGTTTTGCGGTCTACGACTAAAAGACGAGAAGCAGTACGGTCAGCAAGTGGTGTTTGTGCGATTAAGTCTTCCGGCAGATAGTAGTCAAAATCCTGAATGTTCACTCTGTAACCTCCACCTTGCCTGAAATATTATCATCGTCTAAATCATCATACTCATCATACTCGTGCCAAATGTGCTCTAACAGCTCAAAATTCTGGCAGATTTCATCCTTGTTTTTCAAAGCCAAGGCAACGATCAGGGCGTTAATCACAGAAAGCGGAGCTACAAGAGAATCTACAAAGGATTCAGCATCGCTTCTGGCAAGCAGCGCATAGTCAGCATTTACTTTAATGGGAGATAAAACACCATCCGTAATACCAATGACGGTTACGCCTTTTGATTTTGCATAACGCAGTGCACTGATAGTACGCTTTGAATACCGGGGGAAACTAATACCAATCACGACATCCTCGGGACCAACACGAAATAGCTGCTCGAAGATCTCGCTGGCACTAATGCTGCTGACAACCGTAACCTTGTCAAAAACAAGATTCAAATAAAAACCCAATAACCCTGCCAGATATGACGCAGACCGCAAGCCAATAATATAAATGTGCTTTGCCTTGAAAATTATATCAACAATTTTTTCAAATTCTTCCTGGTCAATGGAGGATAGGGTGGTGCGGATTTTATCAATATCCGAGTTTAAAACATCATTCAAAATGTTTTCGGTATTCAGCCGGGCATAGGTCAAATCCATTCTCTGAACGCTTGTCAGCTTGGACTTGGCATATTCCCAGACAGCATGCTGAAACTTTTGGTATTTCTCATAACCCATCTCGGCGGAAAAACGAACCACAGTGGCTTCGCTGACACCGGTAATTTGACTGAGCTGTTCAACGTTCATATACGCTGCCTTGTCATAATTTTCTATAACAAAGCGAGCAATCGCCTTGTGGCTCTTGCTCAGCTTGTCATATTTTTCTATGATGTGATTGATAATATTCTGGCTCATAAAAGCTCCTCTTTAGCGAAACAGTTCGCTCATAGAAATATCTTCATACACACGTTTAATAGCTTCGGAGAATACCGGTGCCACAGATAAAACTTTAATTTTATCAATTTGCTTATCCGGCGCAAGCGGAATGGTATCCAGCACTAAAAGCTCGGAAATGGGGCAGTTGTTGATTCTCTCGAGGGCAGGACCAGACAGAACCGCATGGGTGCAGCAAGCAAAAACGTCTTTTGCACCGCGTTCTTTTAATGCAGTTGCACCGTTTGTAATGGTACCTGCGGTGTCAATCATATCATCAATTAAGATAACTTTTTTATCTTTAATATCACCAATGATGTTCATAACCTCAGAAACGTTGGGCTTCGGACGGCGCTTATCAACAATGGCTATGGGAACGTTCAGCTTAGATGCAAATGTTCTTGCACGGGTAACGCTGCCTAAGTCCGGAGAAACAACAACAAAATCGTCTAATTCATCACGGAATTTTTCTAAATAATAAGATGCTAAAATGGGACCGCCTAAGAGATGGTCTACCGGAATATTGAAAAATCCTTGAATCTGTGCAGCGTGCAGATCCATGGTCAGAACACGGTCAGCACCTGCTGATGTGATAAGATCTGCTACCAGCTTTGCTGAAATCGGATCACGTGCTTTTGCTTTACGGTCCTGACGTGCATAACCAAAGTAGGGCATTACAGCAGTAATACGACCGGCTGATGCACGCTTTAAAGCATCAATCATGATTAAAAGCTCCATTAAATGGTCGTTGACCGGATTGCAGGTAGATTGCACGATGAATACATCAGAACCTCTGACGGTTTCGTAAATGTTTACACCGATTTCACCATCGCTGAACATGGTCACTTCGGCATCGCACACGCCTAAGCCTAAGCCTTGCGCAATTTTCTGCGCCAGTTCAGGATTTGCATTACAAGTAAAAATTTTAACGTCTTTGCCATGGCTAATCATGGTATATATATTCCCCTTTCCCTTATAAAGGCTAGTAGCCTATTATTTTCTCTTCCAGTTCGTTTTAACAACCTGCCTTGCCCGGGCGATTGCCAGGGTGTCTGCCGGAACGTCATCTGTGATGGTTGAGCCGGCGGCGGTAAACGCGTTTTTGCCAACGGTAACAGGTGCTACCAGGTTTGTATTGCAACCGATGAAAGCATCGTCTTCAATCACTGTACGGTATTTCTTTTTACCGTCATAATTTACCACAACGGTACCGCATCCGAAGTTAATGCGCTCGCCAACGTCAGCATCGCCAACATAGGTCAGGTGTGAAAGCTTTGTTCCGTTACCGATGTTTGAATTTTTGATTTCAACGAAATCACCCAGCTTTACGTTTTCCCCGACTTTGCAGTGCGGGCGGACATATGTAAAAGGACCGACGGTTGTGCCGGCACCAATTTCGCTGTCTAAAATAACAGACTGACGAATTTTTACACCGTCACCAATCACAGAGTTTTCAATTTCTGTGTTAAAACCAACACTCACGTTTTGCCCAATTACAGTTTTGCCAACTAAATGCACGTTGGGAGCAATGGTTGTTCCTGCGCCGATGGTTACGTCAGCATCAATGAAAGTACTTTCCTCATCCATGAAAAGGACGCCGTTTTTCTTGTGTTTTTCAATGATTTCTGCACGGTTTTGCGTCATGGCGATTCTCCTTTATATTTATTTTTGCTGAAAATGATTGACGGAGGTTTTAATGCGCAAATCTTCACCAATAAATTGAAGTGCCTGATAGCTTCCCATGATGCGGCTGATTACACGCTCGGAGTAGCGGTCAGACAATTCCTGCATACTCAAATTGGTGTTAATAATAGTTTTTTTGTTTGTAATCAATCGTGAGTTTAGAATATCAAACAGAGCAGCATTGGTGTATGCTGTGGAAAATTCAGCACCCAAATCGTCTAAAATCAATAAGTCACTCTCATACAGCCGCTCGGTTTGCATTTTGAGCTCAGATAAATCCGGGCTGCGTTTAAATTTATAATCTTCTAGCAACGAAACAATTTGATAAGTGGTTTCGTAGATCACAGAGTAGCCTTTTTTAATCAGTTCTTTCGCAATACAAGTGGATAAAAAGGTCTTCCCTAAGCCTGACTCACCCCAGAATAAAAGATTTTTATCGGTACGTTCAAAGTCATTAATAAAATTTTTGCTAATTTCAACAATATTCTGCATGGCGGCAAACGGAGAAATGCCATATCGGGGGTCACACTCCTGAGAATATAGCGACCAATCAAAGGTTTTAAAGCTCTGGCTGCGAAGCTGCTGAGAGAGATTGGACTTTTCAAAAGCCTTCATTACCAATCGACGTTTGTAGCATTCACAGGATTTATCACCACGAACGCCTGTATCCTGACAATGCTCACACATATAACGCAGGGAAAGCTCATCTTCAGCAAATCCGTTTTCCAACAAAAGCGCTTTTCTGCGGATTTGAAGCATCTTTTGCCTGTCACGCAGGGCGGTGATTTTTGCCTGCATATCAAGAGGGTTTGCAACCGCTAGTGACACAATGGATAGACCGGCAGACTGAATTTCTTTGTCAATCACTTCAATTTTGGGAACAGCAATATAAACTGCCCGGCGACGCGCCTCTAAATCTTCCTGATTGTGCCGGCGGAGTTCTTCGTATTCGTTTTCAACCATTTGATACAAACTGCGTTCATACGCCATGTTTTTCGTTCCTCCCATCAGGGAAATTAACCGCATCAAAGGCTTGACGCTGCAATGCCTCAAAATCATAGCGGGAATTTTTTTGCCGATTGGCTTCTGCCTTTTTGGCTTTAGCAACATCCTGCGGCATGTGAATGTTGCTTTTCGCCCAGGCTTCTAAAATCTTATTCATATATGCAAAAGAGAGCTTTCCGGTTTGGTTCACGGTGAGCTCGTATGCATTTTTTACCATGTCTAAGGACATAGAAAATTCACTTTGCCAGTTATGAATATAGCTAAGCTCACGTGTTGTGAGGCGACGTTCCTGAATTCCCAAAAGGGTACGGATGCGCCCGGTATAGCTTAAAAATTCTTCCCGTTTTTCGATATAGGCTTTGGCTTTTTCAACAGAGTCGATTCCGGCAGAAGCCCATTTGCCGGCTTCTTTTTCAATATATTTCATGGAATGTTTCCCTTTAGAAACATAATATTCAATTAAAACCAAAATGACCTCAACAGACAAGCCGTAGTAGTCATGAAAAGAGTATAAAAGTTCGGTATCGGCAGAGCTCAACGTTTTACCGAGGATTTGCCCAACGATTTTATACATTTGACTCATGCGGGGGTTTTCTTGCAATCTGCGACTGATTTCAGAAGCTTTATAGCTTGGCTTAAAGGGAACTGCCGCTTTTTTATCAGACGCAGTGAAAGAAAACTCAATATCAAAGTCACCATCGTCAACAGAGGTAAAGTTGTGAATTTTTACAAGCCCCTGAGAACTATAAAACAAAAAAGCATTGACAACATCAATTTTGCTGATTTTAAGTGCTTCTGCAATGAAACTGTTTGAAATGTTGCGATTGCCTTTTTCATGCTGGCGCAAAGCAAACAGATACACAGATAAGTATGTAGGACATCCGGCTTCGGTCAACAGATCTGCAACACGGGCAGGGAGAGCCATATAGCCGCTGTCAGAGCAGGGGATATTAGATTCAAGTATCATGACCAAACACCGTTACTTTCCTAAGTTACATTTCGGTCGGCAAGCATTTTGCCATCTTTTTTGACAAAAGATGCCACCGCGTTACTATATTATAGTTTTATTATAACATAGATATGTCAAAAAAGCAAAGCTAAAATCGTATTTTAGCAAAAAAATATAAGAAAAAAACAAGCGACGGTAAAATAGTACCGTCGCTTGACAATTACATTACTTTCTTAAGCCTAATTTTTCAACAATTGCACGATATCTTTCAATATCAACCTTGGTCAGGTAGTTGAGTAGACCTCTGCGCTGACCAACCATCTTTAACAAACCGCGTCTTGAATGATGGTCTTTTTTGTAAACCTTCAGGTGCTCGTTTAAGTGGTTAATGCGCTCGGTTAAGATAGCAATCTGCACTTCGGGAGAACCTGTATCGGTCTCGTGGATTTTGTACTTTGCAATAATTTCCTGTTTTACTTCGGGTCTCATAATGAACCTCCTAATAGATTTAAAATTTCTCCGAACCCCGAGCAGAGGGTCAGTTTTTGAGGTGTCACCCCAAGCCCGGTTGTTGGAACACAAGGGATATTGTAGCATAAAACAAACAGTTTGTAAAGCCTTTTTTCTAAAAAATATAAAATTATGCTTTCTTGTAGTATGTGCACAGGTGTAAAAACATACTATACAAAAACAGGAATGTAAAAATATCTACATTCCTGTTTGCTACTCTATAATCGTTTTTGTATCCATTATCGTAATCTCAATGGATTTTGTCAAAAGGTCTGTATAACCAAAGGACATGGTTCTGACAGAGTCAGCAAAATCTGAAACACTGTCTAATGCTACAATAAATATAGAAGGATAGGTTTCTTTAATGATGCCAAAACGAATAATTTCCCGGTTTTTTCCTCTTTTGGCAGAAAGACGAATGCGCTTTCCTTCGTTTTGAGAAAGAATGTTTTTAACTCGTTGAATATCCGACTTATCAATCACAACCATACCTCCTTTACACTAATTTCCATTTTATTCTAACATAGCGGCTATATTATGTCAAGTGTTGATATATTTTTATATTCTAAAAGTATACATTTCATAAGAAATTGTCTTTTTGGATATATTTTTAATGTGATTTACCTCAGATTGCCAAAAAAGCAGAAAAAAAGGTTGACAACCATTGATTTTTCCGATATAATTAATCATTAGGGGAGTGGGTGTTTTGATTTTTGATGTCCAAACAATTTTGAAAACAGAAGGTGCACGCGCAAACGTTCAGGTGAGCTTGCTTCCACCGGAAGAGTTCTCCGGCGGGGAAATTGAGTTTTGCGGCGAGCTGTCCTTTTCCGGCGTGATTGAAAACGTTGGCGGTGTTTTGGAGTTGTCAGGTGAGGCAAAAGGCTCTTTTGCTGTTCCTTGTGCCCGTTGCATGAAAATCACAACGCAACACTACTGTGTCGCAATCAGCGAAACATATGCCCACGAAAATGCCGAAGGTGTGGACCTTGAAGCGGTGCTTACGTTTGTGGGAACGAGCATCGATCTTGGCGAGGCAATCTGGCCTAATGTTTTACTGTCTATTGACACAAAGTATTTATGTCAGCCATCCTGCAAAGGCTTGTGTCCCATGTGCGGGGCTGATTTAAATGAAACATCCTGCGATTGTGCTGAGGATGAAATTGACCCGAGACTTGCAGGTCTTGCCGACCTGTTAAAGTAAAAAACGTAAATTATGGTCTGTGGGGGAAACCCGTGACCTGGTTATAGGAGGTGTAGCAAATGGCAGTACCTAAGAGAAGAACCTCAAAAGCAAAACGTGATCAGAGAAGAGCTAATTGGAAGCTGGCGGTTCCGGGCATTATCGCTTGCCCCCGCTGCGGTGAGTTTATCATGCCCCACAGAGTCTGCAAAGCCTGCGGATACTATAAGGGCAAGGAAGTAATCGCCAAGGCTGAATAATTCGATTTTGCTTAAAATAGAGAAGGCGGCTCGTCTTCTCTATTTTTATAAGGTTTGATTTTTTAAATGAAACCGCATGATGAGGTTGGAGGTGTATGGTTTGCAGTATCGGGCTGTGGTACAGGATATTATGCCGGGGAGTATTGCTGAAGAATTGGGAATTGAGCCCGGTGATATTATCTGTAGGATTAACGGTCGCCGTATTGCTGACTTTTTAGATTATCAGTTTTTGGCATCTGCCCCTGAGATTGTTTTAGAAGTGCAGAAAACAAGCGGTGAAATGATTGAATTTGAAATTGAAAATGAAGAATTGGAGGATTTGGGCATCTGCTTTTCCGGCATGCTGTTTGATCCTGCAAAAAGCTGCGCCAATCGTTGCATTTTCTGTTTTATTGATCAATTGCCTCCTAACTTAAGAGATAGCTTATATTTTAAAGATGATGATTCCAGACTCTCTTTTCTTTACGGTAATTATGTAACCATGACAAACATGACCGCAAAAGATGTAGACCGTCTGATTGAATACCGTGTGTCACCGGTGAATATTTCGGTTCACACAACGGATATGGAATTACGTAAAAAGATGCTGAATAACCGCCATGCAGACAGATTAATGAGCTACATGCAAAAGCTTTATGACGGTGATATTCAGATGAATATGCAAATTGTTTTGTGTAAGGGTATTAACGATCAAGAAGTGCTCACAAAGAGCCTTTTAGATTTATCAGCGTTTCATCCTATGGCTGTCAGCGTGTCTGTTGTGCCGGTGGGATTAACCCGCTATCGGGATGGGCTTTATCCGCTGGAGTCTTTTACAAAACAGGAAGCAAAACAGGTTGTAGAGCAAATCGAGGCTATGCAAAAACAGTTTTTAGAACGGTTTGGTTCCCGCTTTGCTTATGCAAGTGATGAATTTTATTTGATGGCAGAACTACCGATGCCACCGGCTGAAGCCTATGAAGACTTTCCGCAGATCGAAAACGGTGTTGGTATGGAAGCAAGCTTAGAAGCTGAATTTTGTGATGCTTTGCAGGAGGAATATTCTCTTACCTATACCGGGAAAACTATGGTTGCTACCGGAACCTTAGCCTATCCTTTTATTACACGTCTTGTTGATATGGCGAAAGATAAATACCCCGCTTTGGATGCAACTGTTGTGGCTGTAGAAAATCAGCTTTTTGGCGGAGATGTTACCGTAGCCGGATTGATTGGAGGCAAGGAATTGATTGAAACCTTGTCCGGCAGAAGGTTTGACCGGTTGTTAATTACCTCTTCTATGCTAAAAGCCGATGAACCTGTCTTTTTAGATGACACAACCGTTTCGGATGTAGAAACAGCCTTAGGTGTTACCTTAGTCGCAACACAAAATGACGGATATGAATTTTTGCAAAGTTTGCTAGGCTGCAAAGAACATTTTAATGATGGGTTTTAAGCAGGAAGCGGATTAGAAAGGAAACAGATTATGAGAAAGCCTATCGTTGCCATTGTTGGCAGACCAAACGTAGGAAAATCCACATTATTTAATAAAATTGTAGGCTCCAGAATCTCCATTGTAGATGATACGCCGGGAGTCACCCGTGACAGGATTTACATGGAGTCAGAGTGGAACGGTCGGGAATTTATGCTCATTGATACCGGCGGTATCGAACCGGGAGATGATGTCATTATATCCAATATGCGCCGCCAGGCAGAGCTGGCAATTTCTCAGGCTGATGTGCTGGTTTTAATGACCTGCGTTCATGATGGTATGGTGGCGGCGGACAGCGAGGTCGCTGCCATGCTTCAAAAGTCTGGAAAACCGGTGCTTTTGGCGGTTAACAAGGTGGATAATATCGGCAATCCGCCTATGGAATTATATGAATTCTATAATTTGGGTCTGGGTGACCCTATGCCGGTTTCTTCCATTCACGGCTTAGGCGTTGGTGACCTTTTGGACGAAATTGTGGCATTATTCCCCGAGCCGGGTGATGCCGGAGAAGAGGATGATGATACCTTAAAGGTTGCGCTGGTAGGAAAGCCGAACGTAGGAAAATCATCTTTAATTAATAAGATTTTGGGCGAGGACCGCGTCATTGTCAGCAATATTGCCGGCACGACCCGTGATGCGATTGATGCAAAAGTGACCAGAAATGGCAGGGATTATACCTTTATTGATACTGCAGGTATGCGCAAGCGCAGTAAAGTGGAAGAAGGCATTGAGCATTACAGCGTAATTCGCTCCTTAGCTGCAGTGGACAGAGCCGATGTTTGTGTTATTATGATTGATGCACAGGAGGGCGTTACCGAGCAGGACACAAAAATTGCAGGATATGCCCATGAGCAAGGCAAGGCATGCGTTATTGCTGTGAATAAGTGGGATTTGATTGAAAAAGACGGCAAAACCATGGAGAAATTCCGTAAGCAGGTGGCAGAGGGATTATCCTTTATGCTATATGCGCCGGTTGTATTTATTTCTGCACTAACGGGTCAGCGGCTTGATAGATTGTTTGAACTGATCAATTTTGTCCGTGAGCAGAATACTATGCGTATCAGAACCGGAGCGCTGAATGATGTATTAAACGAAGCAACGATGCGTGTTCAACCGCCGTCAGATAAGGGCAAGCGTTTGAAAATTTACTATATTACCCAGGCATCGACAGCGCCGCCCACCTTTGTGTTATTTGTAAATAACAGGCAGCTTGCGCATTTTTCCTATGTTCGTTATCTGGAAAATCAAATCAGGGGCGTTTTTGGTCTGGAGGGAACGCCGGTACGTTTCGTTTTACGTGAACGGGGCGATGATAAATAAACAAACAAAGCTATGGTCTTATGAGGTGAGAAAATGCATATTTTATTTTTAGTTGGTTGTCTTATCGTCGGCTATTTGCTTGGTAGCTTCAATGCTTCCATTATTTTCGGCAGGCTGAAGGGAACAGACATTCGGAACGAGGGCAGTAAAAATGCCGGTATGACCAATGCGCTTCGCGTGTTTGGGAAAAAAGCAGCCGTGTTTGTGTTTATCTTTGATTTGTTGAAGGCAATTGCTTCGGTATTGATTGCCCGGTATGTAGCAGAAGTTTTCTATAAAGATATTGTAGAAGTGGTTCAGGTTTCTCAATATCTAGCAGGTCTTGGAGCCGTTTTAGGGCACAATTTTCCGTTATATTTTAAATTTAAAGGTGGCAAAGGGATACTTGCATCCTGGGGCATCATTATGGTTTTAGATTATCGGATTGCCATTATGCTGATTGTTGTGTTCCTGTTAGTTGTTTTTACCACCCGCTATGTATCCTTGGCCTCTGTCATCAGTTCGATTTTATATCCTATTTTTGTCGTGGCACTCAACATAGGCAGTCCCACTTCAACGACAGGAGTGTATATTCTGTTATCTGTTATGATGGCAATTTTGGCGGTTTACCGTCATAGGGCTAACATCAGTCGCCTGCGTGCGGGTACAGAATCAAAGCTAGGCGCAAAAAAAGAGAAAAAGGAGTAAGGGACTATGAAACAAATTACAGTAATCGGTTCAGGCGGTTGGGGCACAGCCATTGCTTCGCTGCTTGCAAAGAATGGACATAATGTGGTTCTGTGGTCCTATCTTCCGGAAGAATCGGAAGCACTTTCTAAAGATAAAGAAAATAAAAGATTTTTACCCGGTGTAACATTACCGGATAATATTTCTTATACAGCATCCTTAGAAGAGGCAGCAAAAGATGCTGAAATCATCGTTATGGTGACCCCTTCTCAGGCGATTAAGAAAACGGCAGAGTCATTAGCGCCTTTTGTTATGCCGGGAACAATTATTGTGACTGCCTCAAAGGGACTGGAGCAGGAAACCCAAAAACGTTTATCAGAAGTGGTTTCAGAAGCTATTCCGCAGGCGAAGATTGCTGTCATGTCTGGGCCGTCTCATGCAGAAGAAGTGGGCAGAGAATTACCGACAACCAATGTCATTGCATCACAAGACATTATGGTTTCTCAATACCTGCAGGATATTTTTATGTGCGATACATTTCGTGTTTATACAGGTCAGGATATGGTTGGCGTTGAACTGGGCGGAGCGCTTAAAAACGTTATTGCACTTTGCGCCGGTGTGACAGATGGCCTTGGTTTAGGAGATAATGCAAAAGCGGCTCTTATGACCCGGGGTATGGCTGAAATTACACGGTTAGGTGTAGCAATGGGTGCTGACCCTTTAACCTTTCTTGGCTTATCCGGCATGGGAGATTTAATTGTAACCTGCACCAGCATGCATTCCCGAAACAGACGTGCCGGCATTTTAATCGGTCAGGGTATGAGCCCTGAGCAGGCTGTTGAAGAAGTAAAAATGGTGGTTGAAGGTTTTTACACAACAAAAGCTGCCTATCTGCTTGCAAAAAAAATGAACATAGAAATGCCTATTGTTGAACAGGCTTATGGCGTTTTGTTTGAGGGTAAGGACCCCAAAACTGCCGTTATGAGCTTAATGGTACGCGGAAAGAAGCATGAAACAGAACAGGAAATCATCCGTTGATTTGATATGTTAACAGCATTGGAGTGGGAGTAAAACCATGTTTGAAAAGTTTTTCAAAAAGAAACAGCCGGAACAATCCATAAAGGATATGGAAAAGCTTGTAGAAACTGTTGTTGCACTGTCTGAGGAGGAACAGGAGGAAATTCCGGCAGTTGAAATAGCGGCATCACCGGAAGAGTCAGAAGCTGATGAAAAAGCAAGCGCTACTACGATAGAGGTAGAAAAAAAAGGCTTTTTTGCCCGATTAAAAGAAGGACTGGGAAAAACCAGAACGGCAATTTCTGATAAGGTAGATGCGATTTTCCTCTCTCTAGGAAAGATTGATGAAGATTTATATGAGGAACTGGAAGAGGCCCTCATTATGTCTGATATCGGTGCAGATACTTCGGCATACATTATTTCGCTTTTAAAAGAACGCGCTAAAGATAGGGGTATTAATGAAGCAATTGCTCTAAAGGGCGTGCTTCGCGAAATTGTTGAAGAAATTTTATCTTCCCAGGATACGGAAGTACATCTGGATGCAGCGCCTTCTGTCATTATGGTCATAGGCGTAAACGGAGTTGGTAAAACAACCTCCATCGGCAAGCTTGCACACTATTATAAAAGTCAGGGTAAAAAGGTTATTTTAGCTGCAGGCGATACCTTTCGTGCAGCCGCAATTGACCAGCTTGAAATTTGGGCAGAGCGTGCCGGCGTTGAGATTGTTAAGCATCAGGAAGGGTCTGACCCGTCAGCCGTTGTGTTTGACAGCTTGCAGGCGGCAAAAGCAAGGAATGCTGACATTGTTATTTGTGATACAGCAGGCCGGTTGCATAATAAAAAGAATTTGATGGAAGAATTAAAGAAAACGGCTCGTGTGGTTGAACGGGAGACCGGTGGCAAAAAAGGTGAAGTTCTGCTTGTTTTAGATGCATCTACCGGACAAAACGCATTGGTACAAACCCGTGAATTTGCCCAAGCAGCCGGCATTACCGGTGTGATTTTAACAAAGCTTGACGGTACGGCAAAGGGCGGCGTAATTCTGCCTCTTTCCCGGGAGCAGGGCATTGGCGTAAAGTTTATCGGCGTTGGTGAACAAATAGATGATTTGCGTCCTTTTGACCCTCATGAATTTGCAGAGGCTTTGTTTCCTGCAGAACAATAAAATTTTGACAAGTCGTTGTTTGACGACTTGTCATTTTGCTATGAAAGGGGTAATCCTATGAATCAAAATTTTTCTGGGTTTAACGGTTTTGACACGCATGACAAGGATTTTAAGAAAGCATATTCAGGCAATCAATTTAAAATGAAAAAATCGTGGGTGATTGCGTTAGTTATTTTGGTGCTTATACTGGCAGCGCTGGGCTCTTCCTTCGGTTTGGTAATGGATTACTGGCAGTTGCAGGAGATTGGGCAGGCTTATACCTCAATTTTCTGGACTGATTTATCTGCCCGTGTTTTAACCTTAGCTATAGGCGTTTGCCTTGTCTTTGCGGTGCTGCTGTGTAATGTGTTTTTGCTTAAACGCTTTGCTGTTGTAAAAACTTTTCAAGCAGGTTTTTTTAGAAAAAAATGGCCCTATACGCTTTTGAGCTTAGCCTTGGCGCTGTTTTTTTCCAATCTGTTTGGAGGTGATTTATACCGGCAACTTTTAATGGCCGCTAATGCAGAAAGCTTTGGGATATCTGATCCGCTGTTTTCTCAGGATATTGGATACTATATTTTCACAAGACCCTTTTTAATGAGCTTGGCAAGCGGCGGCAAATCTCTTGTTATTTTGTTGCTTATACTTGCGATAGCGGTGTATTTGCTGGTTTTTGTTAAAAAAGGTCACAGAAGCTTAAAAGAGGTTATCAAAGAAGAAAAGGGTGCTGTTTTACATGTGGCATCTTTGGCAATTATATATTTTTTGTTGTCTGTATTGACCTATCGTTTTTCAGCAGAGAATGTTATGTACAGCTCCTTTGGTGCCCAGAATGAAATCTTTGGTGCGGGCTACATTGAAGCAAATATCTGGCGCCAATACTATCGTTTTGCGCCGATTTTGGTCATTGCTACGATATGCTTAATTTTATTCTTTTTATATAAAAAGAAATATCTGTTTTCTCTATGTTCTGTGCTCATTGTACCGGCTTTGTTTTTCCTTGTCAGCCTGATTGCTTTTGGTGTAGACGCCTTAGTTGTCAGCCCGAATGAACGGAATCTGCAAACGCCCTATATTGCGCATAATATGGAGGCGACCTCTCAGGCCTTCGGTCTTTCTGATATAACAGAGCAGGAATTTACGCCTCGCTACGATGTGAGCCAAAGCGCGATTGCCGAGGACGAGACCTGGCTGAGCGGTACAAGAATCACTGATTTTGGTGCAACCCTGACGGCTTATAATCAATTGCAGTTTTTAAGAAAATATTATGCATTCCATGATGTAGATGTGGTGCCTTATGAATTAAACGGAAAGCTGAATGTGGTTTTTCTGGCGGCAAGGGAAATGAATAAAGAAAATCTGGATGAATCAGCCAAGTCTTATGCCAACCAGATTTTTCGGTATACCCATGGCTTTGGTGCTGTGGCAAGCCCGGTTAACCGCGTAACCAATGAGGGTCAACCTGAATTTTTAATTAAGGATATTCCGCCTAAGTCGACAGGGGACATGCCGGAGATTACCCGGCCTCGTATCTATTACGGTGAGCTGACCAATGATTATGTTATTGTGGGCGGCAACAATAAAGAACTGGACTACTCAGAAGGCTTAGAAGACATTGAATTTACTTTTGACGGTGATACCGGTGTCACTCTCAGTTTTATGAAACGACTTATGTTTTCTGCCTATTATGGTGATTACAGGATGCTGTTTTCCGGCAATATAAATTCTGACAGTAAAATTTTAATTAACCGTAATGTTTTAAAGCGCATTAATCGTGTTGCACCCTTTTTCGGCTATGATGATGACCCGTATCTGGTTATCAGCGACGATGGAAAGCTTTACTGGATTGTAAACGGCTATACAACCTCCGGATATTATCCGTATTCTCAGCCATACGGCGGTGTGAACTATATTCGTAATTCCGTTATGGCCACAGTGGATGCCTATACCGGTGATGTTATGTTTTATCTGACGGATGAAAGTGACCCGATTGCAAAGTGTTATCGGAAGATATATCCGGCATTGTTTGCAGAAGGCGCTATTCCGGAAACAATCCGGAACCATATTCGTGTGCCGGAGTATCTGTTTAAATTGCAAACAGAGATTTATCAACGGTATCATGTGAAGGATGCAGGGCAGTTTTATGACAGAGCCGATGTCTGGGATATTGCAAGAGAAAAATATCAGACTGAAGAAATTGCCATGGAGCCTTATTATAATATTATGAAAATTGACGGAAAAGACGAAATGGTTTTAATGCGCCCCTTTGTTGTTTCCGGCAAGCATAACATGGTGGGACTTTTGGTGCAGCGAAACGATGCGACGCATTACGGCGAGCTGATGTTGTATCGATTCCCGAAAAACGAAACGGTTTACGGTCCGCTCCAGATTGAAAACCGAATTGACAATGACCCTGCAATTTCAAGAGAAATGACCTTGTGGGGGCAGGGCGGTTCCAGCGTGATTCGAGGCAACCTTTTGGTTGTGCCATACCGTAATTCGCTTTTATATGTTGAGCCCATCTACCTGACATCGCAAAACAATGCATCTCTGCCTGAGCTTAAGCGCATTGTTGTAGCATATGGTGACGCTGTTGCCATGGAGCCGACTCTGGAAGCAGCGCTACGCTCTGTTTTTACTGCCGGAGAAGGTGGCAGCGCTATATATGAGGATGCGGAAAATGAACCGTCACCGCCGGACGGGGAAACTCAAAATTTAGAGGCAGCCATTCAAAGTGTGCTGGATGCATATGACGGCGTTAAAGCATCCATGCAAAATCAGGATTGGCAGGGTGTGGGCACTTCTATGGGGCAGCTTGAAGCAGAAATGGAAAAGCTGCGCCAGCAAAACAATAAAGAGTAATTACATCTTTTTGGATGTAATTTAACAATAAGAAAAAAAATACTTGTTTTTTGAAGAAAAATATAGTATAATTAATAGGCGAATGTGCAAGAAGAAAGGGCGGTCCGCTGCCTGCTTGTTCAGGTAAGAACGTTTCGCACAGAGAGGAGGCAAAACAGATGGACGTAATTAAAGCATTAACACAGGATCAGATCAGAACTGACCTGCCGAAACTGGAAATCGGTAGCACCGTTAAGGTTCATGTTAAGGTAAAAGAAGGTAACAGAGAAAGAATTCAGGTTTTTGAAGGCACTGTTATTAAAGTTCAGAATGGTGGCATTCAGCAGACTTTTACTGTTAGACGTATTTCCTACGGTATCGGCGTAGAAAGAACTTTCCCCGTTAACTCTCCGAAGATTGCAAAAATCGAGGTTGTAAGACTGGGTAAGGTAAGAAGAGCTAGACTGTTCTATTTAAGAGATAGAGTGGGTAAGGCTGCAAAGGTCAAAGAGAGATTAAGATAAGCTGTGGCTTATCGTCGGGGGGTGTAATCAAAGAAACGCAAGCCTGGTCTTCGTTTCTTTGATGTGCCCTCTTTGTTTTTTTATGAAAGGAAAATCATCATGGATGATCTTAAAAATACAAATATCTCTGTTGAGGAACAAAGTGCAGAAGATACAGAAAAAACCTACACAGATGCTGAGATTTTTGAAGTGTCTGTGCGTGATGAAATTGCTGGGGAAAAACGACAGACCAATATATTTAAAGAAATTTATGAATGGGCGCAGGCAATTGCTGTTGCCATGGTGTTGGCTCTCGTGATTAACCAGTTTGTTTTTGCAATGGTGCAGGTAGAGGGCTCTTCCATGCTGCCCACTCTTGAATCAAAGGAACGGTTAGTGGTTACCAAATTGTTTTATAAGCCAAAGGCAAAAGACATTGTGGTTGTTAAGTCTCATGAATTAGGGAAACATATTATTAAGCGTGTCATTGCTGTACCGGGCGATGTGATTGATATTAACGGCAAAACGGGTGATGTCAGCATCAACGGTAAGGTGATTGATGAACCGTACATCTTAGAAAAATTGCGTAGTGCCGGCAATGCGAATGCATATCCTCTGACAGTGCCTGAGGACTATGTTTTTGTGATGGGTGATAACCGGAACAATTCTCAGGACAGCCGAAATCTTGGACTGATTGCCTATGAGGATGTTGTAGGGCGTGCGTCGCTTAGAATCATGCCGTTTTCTAAATTTGGCGGTTTATATGATAATTTAGAGGAATAATTGTCTGCCGGAACCTGTGTTCCGGCTTTCTTTCTATAGGAGGAGCATATGAATATTCAGTGGTTTCCGGGTCATATGGCAAAAACCCGTCGCTTAATCGGCGAAAATTTAAAGCTTGTGGATTTGGTGGTAGAGCTTTTGGATGCAAGAGCACCGCTGTCATCACGCAATCCTGAGATTGACGCAATCTGCGGGCAAAAGCCCAGACTTTTAATATTAAACAAATCAGACCTTGCAGACCCGGCAGAAAATGACCGATGGCTTGCTTATTTTAAACGTCAGGGTCTTACAGCCATTTTGTTTGACAGCGTGCACTCTAAAAGCACCAAGCAAATTACAGATGCGGTGCACAGCCTTTTAACAGAGCAGTTAAAACGGCAGGAGGAGCGCGGTATGAAAAATCGAGCGCTGAAACTCATGATTGTCGGCATCCCGAATGTAGGTAAATCCTCTTTTATTAACCGCTTGGCTGGCAGGAGCGCCGCCATCAGCGGTGACCGCCCGGGCGTAACAAAGGGCAAGCAATGGATTAAGCTTTCCGGCGGGTTGGAGCTCCTTGATACCCCCGGTGTTTTATGGCCGAAATTCGAAGATGAAGCAGTAGGATTACGGCTTGCTTTTTCCGGTGCGATTAAAGACGAAATTATGGATACGGAAACCTTGGGTGCAAAGCTTATGGAAACCTTGTGTGAAAGAGCACCCGAGGCGCTTGTGGCACGCTATAAGCTTGAGAGCCTTGACTTTGAAAACGGTTTTTATGCCCTTGAGGCAGTGGCGAAAAAACGCGGCTTCATAGTTTCAAAAGGTGAATATGACCTCCTTCGTGCGGCACAAATTGTGTTGGATGAATTCAGAAGTGCTAAAATTGGCAGAATTACATTAGAATCTGCGAAAGGAGAAGAGGCATGACCCGTGCGGAATTTGACCAACAGTTTCTAAGTGAGGATGTCCGTCTGCTTTGCGGCGTGGATGAAGCAGGCCGCGGACCTTTAGCTGGTGCTGTGTTTGCGGCGGCGGTTATTCTGCCTGAGGATTTTTATATGGAAGAAATCAACGATTCAAAGGCACTGACCGAAAAGAAAAGAGAGGCCCTGTTTCCGGTTATTTGTGAAAAAGCGCTTGCTTATTCAATCACCAGAGTGGGTGAAGACGTAATTGATGAGATTAATATTTTAAATGCCACCATGCTTGCAATGCGCAACGCAATAGAAGGGCTTTCTATAAAACCGGATATGATTTTGGTTGACGGTAACATCAGCCGGAATTTGCCCGAGCCGAATGTATGTATTAAAAAGGGAGATTCCTTAAGCCAGTCCATTGCAGCGGCGTCTATCTTAGCCAAGGTGGCACGAGACAGATATTGCAAAGAAGAATTAGCGGCAGAATTTCCTGCCTATGGCTTTGAAAAACATAAAGGATACGGCAGTAAAAAGCATTGTGAGCTTTTATGCACCCTGGGTCCCTGCAAGGCTCACAGAAAAACCTTTATAGGAAAAATTTTGGCAAAGGGTCAAGGCGAATGTTGAGCCGAAGCATCGGCAATGCCGGTGAAAAAGCAGCATGTAAATACCTAAAAAAACAGGGTTATAAGATTTTGGAATGTAACTATAAGCATTTTTCGGGGAAAATGGTAGGCGAGATAGATATTATTGCCCGCAGAGAAGATACAGTTTCATTTATAGAGGTCAAAACCAGAAAAAACAGCGATTTCGGCTTGCCCTGTGAAGCAGTGACGAAAAGTAAACAGCAAAAAATTATTCATACAGCATATACATATATTATGGAACATAATTTGTCTGAAAATTACAGCTTTGACATTATTGAAGTTTTTCATGATGAAAAGAAAATTGTATTTGTTCGACATATTCCAAATGCGTTTGCCTTGTGATGTAGAGGAGGTCATACTGCGTGAAACGTAAGCCCTATAAGGTGATTGATTGTCACTGTGATACATTGACAGAGCTTCACGAGGGAGAAAGTTTGTTAAACGACAGGTGCGCTGTCAATGTGTCTAAATTGCAGGCGTATGACGGCTATGTTCAGCTCTTTGCCGCCTGGCTTGATGATGCTGATAAATCGCCATTAACAACAGTTCTGAAAATTATTGATAGGTTTTATGATGAGCTTGTTATACATAAAGA
>JAFWAT010000042.1 GCA_017507525.1 Clostridia bacterium
ATGTTGCTATGCTTCTTGGTTGTGCAACGATTTTATGGAAAATGAAGGACCGCTTATCCTGCAATATTAAATTACTTTTTCAGCCGGCGGAAGAAGATGCCGGCGGTGCGCTACCTATGATTGAAGCAGGGGTTTTAGAAAATCCCCGTGTGGATGCGGCTATCGGTGCTCATGTGAACAATGCAGTACCTGCAGGCAGTGTTTTAATTAAAGATGGTGAGTTTATGGCGGCACCGGATGATTTTGATTTGGTCATTCATGGAAAGGGTGGTCATGGCGCGCTTCCTCATAAGTGTGTTGACCCGATTGCGATTGCTGTCCAGATTCTTACAGCCTGGAACATTTTGTCTGCCCGTTATACAACACCTCTTGAAAAACATGTGATTTCTACAAACTTCATTCAGGCGGGCACGACTTATAATGTCATCCCCGATGAGGCAGTCATTCGCGGAACGGTTAGAACCTATGATGCGGAGTTGCGTCGCAAGCTGCCTGTTGAGATGGAAAGCATTGCACACAAAATTGCAGAGGCATTTGGTGCCACCTGTGACTTTACATTTACCTTCCGCTATCCGCCCTTGATTAATGATGTCAAAATGGCAGAAGCCTTCCGGAAGAGTGCAGCGAATATTTTGGGGGAAGATTGCGTTGTCCCCGGGAAGGACCCTTCTATGGGTGGAGAAGACTTTGCCTATTTTGCTGAACGTGTGCCCGCTGTGTTTGTTCATGTTGGAACCGGCAATGAAAATGAGGGGATTACCATGCCCTGGCACAGCTCAAATTTTATGATTGATGAAAGCGGTATGAAAGCCGGCGTTTGTGCCATGTGCAAATTTGCCTTGGATTTTGGAAGATAAAGGGGAAAAATTATGAAACAAAATCACCGAAGCGGGCTCATACGCCGCTTTCTTCCTTACTTTAAAAAATATAAGTGGATTTTAGTTTTAGACCTGATATGCGCTTCGCTTACAACAGTATGCGAATTGGTTTTGCCTCTTATTGTGCGCTTTATTACAGACAGAGCCACGAGTGCACCGCACACACTCACGGTAAGAATTATTTTGTCTGTGGGTATGTTTTATCTGATTCTGCGTGTGATTGATTCACTGGCAAGCTATTATATGGCAAACATGGGGCATGTCATGGGCGTTAAAATTGAGAGTGATATGCGGCGGGATATGTTTTCTCACCTTGCCAACTTATCTTTTTCCTACTATGATGAGGCAAAGGTTGGAACAATTATGTCCCGGATCACCAGCGACCTGTTTGACGTAACGGAATTTGCCCACCACTGCCCGGAGGAGTTTTTTATCTCTTTTATTAAGATTACGGTGGCGTTTTGCATTTTAGCTTCTGTTAACATCTGGCTGACGTTAATTATTTTCTCCATTCTGCCGTTTTTGTTCGTTGTTGCTTTTGTGTTAAACCGCAAAATGCGCCGGAATTTTAAAGAATCCCGCGTGCAGGTGGGGGAACTAAACTCACAGGTAGAAGACAGCCTTTTGGGGATTCGTGTGGTAAAATCTTTTGCCAATGAGCCCATTGAGGTTGAAAAGTTTGAAAAGGGTAATACCAAATTTGTCAACATTAAAAAGAAATCGTATCTGTATATGGGCCTGTTTCAAAGCAGTACCCGCTCCTTTGACGGCATTATGTACATTGCTGTTGTGGTCTCCGGTTCTTTGTTTATGCTGGGCGGCCATATTACACCACCGGATTTAATTGCTTATCTTTTATATGTCACAACCCTTCTTACCTCCATTCGCCGTATTGTTGAATTTACAGAGCAGTTTCAGCGCGGTATGACGGGTATTGAGCGTTTTTGCGAAATCATGGATGAACCCGTTACCGTTCAGGATAAAAAAGATGCCATTCCATTGCCAAAAATTCAGGGTCATGTTCAGTTTTCGAATGTTGGCTTTCGTTACGCCGGAGGCTTGCAGGATGTTTTGGAGCACATTAATTTATCCATTGCTCCTGGTGAAAGCGTGGCATTGGTTGGTCCTTCCGGCGGTGGGAAAACAACCTTGTGCAGCCTGCTGCCGCGTTTTTACGATGTGACAGAGGGTGCCATTACCATTGACGGATATAACATTCAGGATGTAACCTTACAATCACTGCGTTCTCAGATTGGCGTGGTGCAACAGGATATTTATATGTTCTCGGGGACTGTGTTTGAAAATATTGAATATGGTAACCCCGGTGCTTCTTTAGCCGAGGTTATGGAAGCAGCAAAAATGGCAGGTGCCCATGAGTTTATCATGCAATTGAAAGACGGATATCACACCTATGTGGGCGAGCGGGGCGTTAAGCTCTCCGGCGGTCAAAAACAGCGCATCGGCATTGCCCGGGTTTTTTTAAAGAATCCGCCGATACTCATTTTGGACGAAGCGACCTCAGCCTTGGATAATGAAAGCGAGCGACTGGTGCAAAAGTCTTTAGAGAGTCTGGCAAAAGGCAGAACCACCTTTACCATTGCCCACCGACTTTCTACTATCCGTAACGCTAACCTCATTTTGGTATTGACGGAAGATGGCATTGTAGAGCAGGGGAACCATGAAAGCTTGATGGCAGAAAAAGGTCTGTATTACAAACTGTATCAAATGGCATTAGATAGCGGCGAGCAAACGGATAGCGAGTGATTATTGCGTTTTCATTATAAGGGCAAAATTTAATTTTGTGATGAATGCTATCCATGTTCGGGCAGCGGCAAATGGGTGCAGGCGGCGTTAGATGCCATAATACAAGAATAAAAAGAGACGGTCTCTTTAAACAGATTTGCGTATAAAAACCAATTTTGTAGGGGCGGATGCCCGCTTCTGTCCGATATGACGGGTCGATGTAGGCATCAACCCCTACAATTTTGAATCATTATACGTTCTGTTTATCGAAAAAGACAGTCTCTTTTTTATAGCTCGGCTTTGAGCTTTGCTAGAATCTTTTTTTCCAGTCTTGATACCTGAACCTGAGAAATGCCCAGTGCTTTAGCAACTTGTGACTGGGTTTGTTCACGGTGATATCGTAGCAGAAGAATCTTTTTTTCACGATTTGGAAGCTTTCCAATCAGCTCTCTTAGTGCGAGGCGGTCTACCAGATTGTCTTCGCTGTTTTCTGTCAGAATCAGATCTTTTAGGGTGGTGTTTGCATCTCCCCGCACTTCGTCCAGCGAATCGGGTGGCCTGGTGGCAGTCAGGGCACAGGAAAGCTCTGCCGGGTCAACGGCTAAGCGGCTGGCGATTTCTGAGAGGGCGGGTTCATCGCCTGTTTCTTTCATTAATTGTTCCCGTATACTAGCAGCCTTTGATGCTAATGTTTTGTAACTACGGCTTACTTTCATGGGTCCTGAATCCCGCAAATGCCGGCGGATTTCCCCCATCATCATTGGAACGGCATAAGTAGAAAACTGTAGTCCCATACGGATGTCGAAATTTTTAATCGCCTTTAGTAATCCTATGGCTGCAATCTGGAACAAATCATCTGCTTCGGCACCGCGATTTTTAAAGCGGTTTACCACCATATAAATGAGGCCGGTATTTTCCTGAATCAATTGTTCTTTAGCAGAGATATCTCCTTGTGTGCTGCGGCGTATGAGGTCAAGTGTTTCCATTGTCATCCTCCTGCCTTTAGGAGATAGTGCCAATTTCTTTTGTTAATGTGACAATGGTTCCCTGACCAAGCGTTGATTCAACGACCATGGAATCCATGAAGGTTTCCATGACAGTAAAGCCCATGCCGGAACGTTCAGCATCCGGAGACCGGGTATACAGGGGCTGGGTGGCAAGAGCAATATCTTCAATCCCCTGGCCGCAATCGGTGATCTTAATTTTCACCTGTGTTTGTAAAAGCTCGCAGGTGATGGTCACAATTCCATCGGGATGCCCGTATCCGTGGACAATGGCATTGGTAACGGCCTCAGATACAGCTGTTTTAATGTCGGCAAGTTCCTCAAGTGTCGGGTCTAGCTGGCTGACAAAAGCCGCCACAGCAGCACGGGCAAAACCTTCGTTGGCAGATTTACTTAAGAATTCTAATTTCATTCTATTTTCCATTTTTTACGCCCCCTTTACTTCGCTTAGCGCCTGATCGACGGTGGAATAAACAGAAATCAGTCGGGAAAGCCCTGACATGGTCACAAGCTTTTTCATTCGTGGGTTGGTACAAACAAGAGCAACACCGCCGCCAATGGATTTAATTAGTTTGTACCGCCCGATAATCATGCCTATGCCGGAGCTGTCCATGAATGAAAGAGCCGAAAAATCAAAAATCAGATTTTTTACGTCCTTTTCTGTTATGGCTCGCTCAATGAGCGTGCGGATTTGTTCGGCACCGTGGTGGTCAAGCTCGCCGGATAGCGAAACGATGAGTGTTCTTTGGTTTAAAGTTAAAGCAATTTCCAAAATAGTTCCTCCTTTGTAGACACATATGTAAAATTTTTCCACTTAATATGTTCGACGAAAGTCTTTTGCTTCCTTTGATGAAAAAGAAAAGGTTTTGTCGAATCGTAAAAAACTTTTCGACAAAACCTATAAAAGCGTATAATTTTTTTATTTTTAATCTGCCAGCACGGTTTTATACACATGCCTTAGGCAGATAACGCACATGGCGAGTGAAACGCATTCGGCAATAAAAAAGGCAAACCAGATGTAGTTGATCTTTCCCGTCAGGGATAAAAGGTAAGCTGCCGGCAATAGCACCACAAGCTGGCGGGTGATGGAAATAAACATGCTGATCATGCCTTTGCCAATTGCCTGAAATACAGAGGTTACAATGATACAGAAGCCGGCAAGCAGGAAATGCAGGCTGATTATCCTGAGGGCAGGAATGCCAATGGCAAGCATTTCGCTGGAGGCGTCAAAAATTCGCAGCAGTTCTCCGGGAAAGAGCTGCATAATTATAAGCCCTGCGGTCATTAGTATAGAGGCGTACAAAATGGAAAGCTTTACTGTTTTCACCATACGCTCTTTCTTTTTTGCACCTAAGTTATAAGCAATAATTGGAATCATGCCATTGTTTAAACCGAAAATCGGCATAAAGATAAAACTTTGCAGCTTAAAATATACACCGAACACAGCCACAGCTGTTTCTGTAAAGCCCATCAGAATCCGGTTTAAACCATAGGTCATAACGGAGGCAATGGACTGCATAATAATGGAAGGGAAGCCTACGGCATAAATCCGTTTAATAATTTTACCGTTAGGGCGAAACCCTTTAAAGCTGATGGAAATTTCTTTGTTATATTTTAGATTCAGGAAAATGCCCAAACCCAAGGCACAAATCTGTCCGATTACCGTTGCAATGGCGGCACCGGCAACTTCCAGCCTGGGAACACCGAACCAACCGAAAATAAAAATCGGGTCTAATATGATATTGATAATGGCACCGAGAGCCTGGGTGTACATACTGTAAATCGTTTTGCCGGTGGATTGCAGGAGACGTTCAAAAATAATCTGCCCGAATAAACCGAAAGATAGCGTTGTAACAATGGAAAGATAGGATGAGCCATGGGCAAGAATTGCAGGGACATCCGTTTGGGTGCGGAAGAAAAATCCGGCACCGAAAATGCCGAAGACGGCAAAAGCCAGAGCGCTTAGCACGTAGAGAAAAATACCGTTTGTGGCAGCACGGTTTACATCCTTCATGTTTTTTTCGCCTAATCTTCGAGAGAGCAGAGCATTCACCCCAACGCCGGTTCCGGCTGCAACGGCAATCATCAGGCTTTGCACAGGAAATGCCAGCGAAACCGCTGTGAGTGCATCCTCGCTAATGCGGGAAACAAAAATGCTATCTACAATATTATAGAGTGCCTGCACCAGCATGGATATCATCATGGGCAGGGACATCGAAATGAGTAGTTTGTTAATGGGCATAACGCCCATTTTATTTTCTTTTACTTCCTGGTTTTGTATCGCTTCAGACATAGTTTTTCCTTTCGTTTGTCAATCTAGTTTGTCAAAAAAACTTTTAAGGCATCAAGTTGCTCGGCTGCAAGGGTTCTGCCAAGGTCGTAGACTTCCTGCAACTTCTCGGGGTTACGCTCAATGCGCTCAATGGGCAGGGCTTCTTTGGGGCGAAAAACAAAAACTTCTCCCTTTTCTTCCTTTTGGTTTATATAACGGATGGTTTCGTTATACATCTCCGTTCGGTTTTTAATTGCCTGGACCAATTTTGGATATTTTGGAAGAAGCATTTTCATCAAGATGGAAGATGTTTTGCTTTCTTTTTTATAATACCCTTTTTCGCGGGTTAAAATAATCACGTTTTTGTCATATCCCGTGCGCTCGAAGAAACGAATGGGGATGGAGTCTGCCGTGCCGCCGTCAGAGAGCTTTAACCCATCTATCTCAACCGGTCTTGAAACAAGGGGCAGAGAAGCCGAAGCGCGAATCCACTCACATAACACATCGTGGTCTTTTTTTTCAAGCTTTTTATACACAGCATCACCGGTTAACATATCCGTGCAGACAACGAAAAAATCCATAGGGTTTTCATAGAAGGTTTCATAATCAAATAAATCAAGCTCTTCGGGAATTTCCCGGTAGCAAAAATCTGCGCCGAACAAATCACCGGTGGTTAACAGCGAATGCAGGCTGCAGTAGCGCTTATCCGTGCAATAGGTTTTGTTATAGCGCAAGGCTCTGCCGATTTGCTTTGATTTGTAGTTGCATCCAAAAGCAGCACCGGCGGAAACACCAATGGCACCATCAAAAATAATATGATTTTCCATTAAAACATCGGTAATGCCTGCGGTGAAAAGTCCACGCATGGCACCGCCTTCCATAATTAATCCTGTTTTCATTATTTCACCTGATTTCCATTTAAAAAGACGGTTTCAACTTTAGCATTGAGAGAGAAAAGTTCACCGGAGACAATGACGATGTCAGCATCCTTGCCGGAAGCTAAGCTTCCCACTCTGTCATCAATACCTGTATTTTTAGCGGCGTTAATGGTAATGCCTCGGAGGGTAGCCATAGCACTAACACCGTTTTTGTGCACTAAAGAAGCCAAGAGGTAGAGTTCGCTAATGGGCATAACGTTATGGTCTGTGATGATTGCAAAGGGCACACCGGCTTCTTCCATTAAGCAGTAAACCTCGTAGCTCTTGTTTTTCAGCTCAGGCTTTGTGCGGCAGTCTAAAGCAGGCCCCAGCATGACAGGAATCTTTTTTTCAGCCAGAAGCGGTGCAATCAGGTGCCCTTCTGTGCAGTGCTCGAGGGTAAGGCAAATGTCAAATTCTTCTGCAATACGAATGGCGGTGCAAATATCATCTGCACGGTGAGCGTGAACCTTTAGGGGCAATTTTTTGCGAATGACGTCAGCCATGGCCTCCATTTTAAAATCCGGCTCGGGGCGGCTTTTTTTCTCGCCAGCAAGGTATGCATCCTGCTTGCGGACATATTCTTTTGCTTTGAATAATGCTTCGCGCAAGATAGCGGCGTTAGCCATTCTTGTTTTGGGTGCGGTCCCCTTGCTGCCGTAATTTCTTTTGGGGTTTTCACCCAATGCGGCTTTCATGGCAACCGGCGCTTTCAGAATCATTTCATCAACCCAGCGGCCACCGGTTTTTAAGGCGGCAAACTGACCGCCGATGATGTTGGCACTGCCGGGACCGGTGACAACTGTTGTAACACCTGCCATAAGGGCATCTGAGAAAGCTTCATCAAAGGGGTCAACAGAGTCAATGGCACGAAGCTGGGGGGTTACCGGGTCAGAGGATTCATTGCCGTCAGCTCCCTCGCTGCCTGCACCCTCTGCCCACAGGCCTACGTGGCAGTGTGCGTCGATAAAACCGGGGAGGGCATAGTTACCCTTGGCATCGTAAACATCATCAAAAGTATCTTCAGGCATTAAAAGGTCAGCCATATGGCCTACTTCTTTGATTTTTGTTCCCTCTGTTATTATATAACCATTATCATATTCTGCATCTTCCATGGTCAGAATATGAGCGTTTTTAATCAATAACAAGTGTATCACTCCTTCAACATTTTATTGTATATGAATTTGTGTACTTTGTCAATTTATTTTGTCTAAAACAGTTGACAGAGAAAGTTTTTGCGTTTATTATATATAATAAGATGTAAACTATCTATTACTATGCCTTACACCGTATTATGTAACTTATACAGATGTTATATCTGGTTTTTGAAAGGATTGGTAACGTACATGAAAGTATCAAAATTGCTTTTAAAAACTCTCCGTGAAACACCGGCAGAGGCAGAAACTGCCAGCCATCAGCTCATGCTCCGCTCGGGCATGATGAGAAAACTGGCTGCAGGTATTTATTCTTATCTGCCAATGGGTCTGCGTTCTCTTCATAAGGTTGAGCAGATTATCCGCGAGGAAATGGATGCAGCCGGTGCGCAGGAGCTTTTAATGTCAGCACTTTTACCAGCTGAATATTATCAGGAATCCGGCAGATGGGATGTTTTCGGTCCGGAAATGTTTCGTTTAAAGGACAGAAATGACCGTGATTTCTGCTTGGGACCTACCCATGAGGAAATCTTTACCCAGACAGTTAAAAGTGAAGTATCCTCTTACCGTCAGTTGCCTCTGACCCTGTATCAGATTCAGACAAAATACCGTGATGAACGCCGCCCCCGATTTGGCGTTATGCGTTCCCGTGAGTTTATGATGAAGGACGCTTACAGCTTTGACTGTGATGAGGCAGGACTGGATGCATCTTATCAGGCAATGTATAAAGCATATTGCCGGATTTTTGACCGCTTGGGTCTTGACTATATTGTAGTCGATGCAGACAGCGGTGCCATGGGCGGCTCCGGCTCTCAGGAATTTATGGTAAAATCCGATTCCGGCGAAGCCGTTGTGGCATATTGTGACGATTGCGGTTATGCAGCAAATGATGAAAAGGCGGAATGCGTACCGGAAATCTTAGAGCAGGAAGCTAAAAAGGAAATGAAGAAAATACATACCCCGAATGTGGGCACCATTGAGGAACTGGTTTCCTTTATGGGAACAGACAGCAAGCATTTTGCCAAAACGCTCATTTATGTAGCGGCTGGTAAGCCTGTTGCCGTTATGGTACGCGGCGATCGTGAAGTAAACGAAACCAAGCTTGCAAACCTTTTGGGTATCAATGAGGGCGATCTGGAAATGGCAGAGGCATGTGTGGTAACAGAAGTTACCAATGCAAGGGTTGGCTTTGCCGGCCCTGTGGGTCTTTCCATTCCCGTGTATTGTGATTTAGAGGTTGCCAAAATGTGCAACTTTATCGTAGGTGCAAATGAAACGGATTATCATTATGAAAATGTGAATCCTGATGACTTTACGCCGGAAAAGGTTGCTGATCTTCGTACCATTACAGAAGGGGATGTTTGCCCCCGTTGCGGTAAAACCATCAAGACAACCCGTGGTGTTGAAGTAGGTCATATCTTCAAGCTGGGTACAAAATATACAAAAGCGCTGGACTGCACTTATTTAGATGAAAACGGCAAGGCGCAGACCCCGATTATGGGTTGCTACGGCATTGGTGTGAATCGTACGTTAGCCGCAGTCATTGAACAGTATAATGATGAAAACGGCATGATCTGGCCGGTGAGTGCAGCTCCCTATCAGGTTATTGTTGTGCCGGTGAACCGTGATAATGAAGAACAGGCGCTACTCGCTGAGTCCATTTATAAAAAACTGCAGGCTGAGGGTATTGAGGTGCTCTTAGATGACAGAGCAGAAAGACCCGGCGTTAAATTTAAGGATGCAGATTTAATTGGCATTCCTGTTCGTATTACCGTTGGCAAAAAAGCTGCAGAGGGTTTGGTAGAATATAAGCTAAGAAGAGATAATGCAGTTTCTGAAATTTCAGCAGAGGATGCTGTAAAACAGGCGTGTGCGTTTATTCGCAGTGAACTTGCCTGAAGAGGGAGAGTGTTTCATGAAAAGAGGTCTTTTGATGATTGGGTTGATTGGATGTTTTCTGCTTTGCGCCTGCGGTCAAAATCAACAGGTAGAGCCACAAAGCCAGCAGGAAGCAGGGAAGCTAGTGGCAACACAAGCCCCTGCTGAGGCGGCAGCAACAAAAACGCCAGAAGCGGAAAGCCGGACAGCAGAGTCTGCACCATCTCTTGCGCCGTCAACCAATCAAGCGATTGTTACAGAAGAAGAGGCACCAAAGGTGTATTGGACAATGGACATTGCCTATCATTTGGCAAATTGCAAAACCCTTTCCGGTCAAGAACCCAAGGAGGCGTCTTGGTCTTTGGTTAAAGAAATCGGCTTGCGTCAATGTCCGGAATGTAATCCGCCTCGGTATGAAGGTTATGTTGAGGCTGAATAATCTCGTGGAAAACTATGCAAAACGGAGGATGGATGCGTTTGAAAAAAATAATAGCATTATGCTTAACAGCACTTTTTCTCTGCCTTGCTCCGGGATGCGCTTCTAATGTAGAAGAAGATTTGCAGGTGCCGAAACAGGTTTCAGATTATGAGGTTGGCGGCGAGACACCTAAAAAGGGCGGAACCTTACGGCTTGCCTTGGCAGGTGCGGGGTCACTCAACCCGATTTTAGCGGAGAATGAGCATACTATGCAGGTGCTGAATTTGGTGTATGACAGCCTGTTTTGCCGTGATGCCAATGAGGCACTTGTGCCGGTGCTTTGTTCGCAGTATTCTGTTTCAGCAGACGGTCTTACCTATGAATTTACCATCCGGGACGGGATAGGCTTTCACAACGGGGATACATTATCGGCGCAGGATGTAGAGGCAACGATTTACATGATTTTATCCTCTGAAAGCTTATATAAATCTAAGCTTTCAGCGATCTCAACCTGCTCCAGCAGTGGCAATACCCTGTATATTACCCTGCATAATCCGGTTGTTAATTTTCCGGCGCTGTTAGACTTTCCGGTTCTGTCGGAGGAGGATATCAGTGTTTATGACTCTTTGACATATGTTCCCAACGGCACCGGACGGTACAAGGTACAAAGCTATAAAAAGAGCAAGGAACTGTATCTTTCGGTGAATGAAAACTATTTCCGCAATTTTTCGCCTTACATTGAAAACATTGCCGTGTATCTTTTGAAGGATGCCGGTGCAGCGGTTACCATGCTGGAAAACATGCAGATTGATGTTTTGTCATCTCATGTAATTAACTTGCATGCATATACACCAAAGCGGAATTTATCGTCGGTGGAACATACAAGCGGCAGGTTTACTTTTGTGGGCATTAACAATCAAAAACAAGCGCTTTTGTCTGCGAAAACCAGGCAGGTGCTCAGCATGGCTTTAGACCGTAGAGAAATTTTATCAGGGAGTACAGTGCCTTACGGAACAGCTGCAGAGATTCCTGTGCCGGATCAAAGCTTTTGGAATAGCGGCACCACGTCTATGGAGAAACCTGATATACAACGTGTGAAAACTATGCTCTCTGAAGATGGATGGACAGATAGCGATGCAAACGGCGTACCGGAAAAGGAAGTATATGGCGAACAGGTGATGCTTGCTCCTGGTATTTTAGTCAACAGCGAAAACCCGACGCGTCTTAAAATAGCAGAACAGGTAAAAACATTCTGGAATGCTGCGGGCATTCCTGCTTATGTGGCGGTGGTTCCTTATGAAGAGTATCAGTCGCGCATTGCAAGCGGAGAATATGATGTCTTCATTGGCAGCGTTTCGCTTTCTGAAAATTATGATGTATCTTTTTTGTTGAAAACCAATGCAAATCCCTTAGGGGTATCCAGCGAAGTGATTGACCGTACACTCAATACGCTGGCAATCTCCAATCAAGAAGCTTACAAGCAAGCACAGTTTTATGAGCTTTGCAATGCTTTGCGAAGTGAAATGCCTTTGGTTGGCTTGTTTTTTGAAAATGATGTAATTGTTTTTGATTCTCGGGTTAAAGGAAACATTAAACCATCGGGTTCAGATATGTTTTACAGTATTGATCAATGGTTCTTGTCAGAGTGACAGCAACCAAGTTGTAACAGAAAAGTAAAACATAAACAATTGACCTATGCTACTTTCGATGCTATAATGAACATATACAATGTTGCACATGTATTCATAAATTTAAAAAACGGAGGGAAGAACATGAGAAAAGCGAAAAAATTTTTGTCACTTCTTTTGGTATTGACAATGACAATTACATTGTCTGTACCTATGGTTTCTGCATCTGAGTTTACAGATGTTGACACAAAACATTACTATTACAATGCAATTCAAAGTTTGGTGGCGCGCGGCATCATTTCCGGTATGGGAGATGGTACCTTTGCACCGGAAGCCAGCATTAAGCGTTCTGAGTTTGCTAAAATGGTGGTTCTGTCCATCGGTATAACCAACGCCGGTAATGCTGTAGAGTCCAGTGGTTTCCCGGATGTACCAGCTGATCATTGGGCAGCCGGTTACGTGAAAGCAGCACATGGCCAGGGCATTATCAACGGCTTTGAAGACGGAACCTTCAGACCGGATGAAAATGTTACATACGAACAGGCTATTACAATGGCGATTCGTGCAAAATCCCTGTTTTTAAAGGCTGAAGCTGAAAAAATCGGTTATCCCGATGGTTACATTCAGCTTGCAACCAAGTACAAATTTTTAAAGGGCATTGTTGACGGCGTTAACAAACAGCCTGCAAAGCGTGGTACCATTGCACAACTGATGGATAACATGCTGAAGGTTGAACTGCCAAGTGATAGCATAGGTGGTATTCCTCAGATTGAAACTGACCAGGTCGAAGAAGTCAAGGGTCAGGTCATGGCAGTCAGAGGCACAAGCCTGATTGATGGCGATTCTGACAGTTTAAACACCTATCAGTTTAAATTAAAAGAAACTGATGGCGATATTGTAATTTATGATGCAAAAAATCTTTCTATAAAGGATTCACTTCGTTCTTACCTTGGTAAACAGGTTGTTGTTTATTATGAAGAAGACGAGGGTGCCAGAATTCAGGTTGCTACCAGCATGAGTGAACAGAGAAACCGCAACTATGAAGTAACCGTAAGCTTAGATGATATTGAAGATTACTCTAATACTTTAGTTGAGTACGAGGATGATGGTGAAGAGGCAAGAATCTCTGCTGAAAATGGTGCGATCATCATGTATAACGGTCGTATCACGGCAACTGACTTAGAAGATCTGATTGATGCAAATCTGGAAAATGCCGGTTCTGTTCGCTTTCTGTGCTCAGAGGGCGAAGGCGCTCCTGCGGATGTTATCTTCTTTACTTCTTACACCAACTGGTATGTAACTTCTACCACATCTTCTACAAAGATGGTATACGGTGAAATCGGCGGTGCAAGAAACAGCATTGAAGTTAATGATGAAGCAAGAGACAAGACTGTTACCATTACAAAGAATGGTAACACTGTACCGTTCTCCAGCATTAAGAAAGATCAGATTCTGTCTATTTCTAAGAGTGATGACGGAAAGGTTATTGACGTTATTATCTCTGACAAAACTGTTACCGGCACTGTAACTGCTAAGAATGACAGCTTAAATAACATTACCGTTCAGACTAAGACATATGGCTTTACAGATGGTCTTACAACTGCAGATATTAACTTAGGTGTTACCTTAAAGCTGTACATTGACGCATTTGGCAAGGTTGCAAAATATACACATCAGATGACCTCTACCAACTATATTTACGGTTACCTGTTAAAGGCAAGCAACGACGGTAGCTCCATGGACGGCAGAGTTGCTATGAAGATTTTGAAGCTGAACACAACCTCTACCGCCACACCGGCTGAGTTGTATTTAAGTGAAACGGTTAATATTAACAATACAAATTATAAGCCGGCTAGGCAGGCAGATGATATTATTGCTTTGTTGTGCCAAACTGCAGAATATTATGATGCAACAAGCGGTGACTATGATTTCGGCAGCGATGAAGTGTTCCAGCCCATTCGTTACACCACTGGTAGTGACGGCGCAATTACTTCTTTGCTGATTGGTACACAGGCAGTTGCGGCAACAGATTCTGACCTTAAGGTTGATAATTCTTTTGTAGATACAGCAATCGCGTGTACGAGCACAGGCTCAAATCCTACTTTCCAGTACCTCTATAAATTGAATTCATCTACAAAGGTTGTTTATGTTCCTGATAATGATACAGATCGTGAAAACAATACTAAGTATATTATCAGAAACGGTAATAATGCTGGGCTGACACAGCGTGATTATAAAATTGTTATGGTTGACCTTAATGCTTCTTCCGTACCGGCAGTTGTACTTATTTACTCTTCATCTGCAAACGTTGTTTCTACGGAATGGGAAGATTGCATACCAATGGTTGTTACTTACAAGCAAATGGGCACTGGTGAATATCCGTATGAAATCACACTGAAGAGCCATACAAGTGAAGAAGTATATTACGATGAAGCAGGTGCTTTCTATGGTGCGGTTAACATGGGTGATGTAGTCAGAGTTTCTGTTGCAGGCGACAAGAAAGTTGAAGAATATGAAGTTGTTGCAGAAGCAACTGAAATTTATGCAGGTAATGAATATATTAAACCCACTACGCATTTGACAGAAACAGCTCGTGACATTGACAGGGTTGGTACACCGCTTGGTGATACTTATCCGTTGCATCTGGAAGGTGACCCTGCAAGAGTTCGCGAAATTGTTCTGTTTGCAGGTGTTGCTTATGACATCAATAGCGGTTCCATGCTGATTGCAATGGATTACCCTGAAGCCGGCGATGCTTGGACAGAGGGTGCTCTGGCAAGTGCCGGCAACCTGAGAAACATCTCTGTTTCCGGCGCCAAGGTTGTGGCTGTAGAATTTGATGATGGAGAGTTTGATAGCATCAGTGAAATTGATGTTGCACAGATTCAGCCTTATGTTGATAAAGAAGAGGCAGCTCATAAGTTAGTTGTATACTGTTATGGTGACACTGCAAGATTGATTGTTGTTTACAAAAACGCAAACGAATAATCTTAAGCACAAAAACCCTACGGCATACGCGTAGTGGCCTTAAGGACACTACGCAGTTTTATTCGCCTATCGGCGAGTGGTATTTGCTTTGCAAGCGTTATTGTTTCACAGTGGTATTGCCTTCGGCAGTTTATCAGCGAATAAAATACCACTAAAACCAAAGGTTTTAATAACACTTTTGATTTGTCAAAAATATCACTCTGTGCGAAGTACAGAATACAACTTGAAAAAACAGAAAAATTACAGTATAACTATTGAGAGGTGATGATTATGGCGGATAGTATTTTAAGAGATAAAGCAAAGCAATTTGCAAAAGATATTGTTTTCTTGTGTAGAGAAATTAAATCAAGCCATAAAGAAGCGGTATTAGTAAATCAACTGCTTCGTTCGGCAACCTCAATAGGTGCAAATCTTCACGAAGTACAATATGCTCAAAGCAAGAATGATTTTATTTCAAAACTTGAAATAGCACAAAAAGAATGCTATGAAACAGAGTATTGGTTGGAATTGCTTTTTGAAACAGATTGTATAGAAAAAGATAAATATAAGAAAATGCAAAATGAATGTGGTGCTATTCGTCGAATGCTGATTTCATCACTAAAAACAGTTAAATCTAAGTAAAACATTAAGCCTGAAACGACAATTCTAGTTTCAGGCTTTTCTAATAAGGTTTTAGGATATCCTAAATGTTTGGAATATGGTACACATTTTCCCTGCTTGTTACAGTACCGGACAATTGTACATTACAGTACGGGACAAATTTATGGAAAAGTATTGATAAATATAAGAGTTTGATGTATAATAACTATGCCAAACTAATTTAATATGCTTAATGGGTTATTTTTATTAATGGTATAATTATGCCATTTTTGAGAATGCTCGCAATATTGAATTTGATAAAAATGCAAATTCCTTTTATGCGAGTATTATAACTCATTATGCGTAAAATTAGTTTGGCGACTATCGGAGTTTGCGTTTTTTATGCGTCTGCTTCGGTAGGCGCATTTTTTATTGCATGATTTTTTAGAAAGGAGAAAAATGGATAAAGAATTTATTTTAGAAAGGAAAATTAAAATGAAAAAAATATTATCTCTGTTATTAGTTCTTGTCACACTCTTTGGTCTTTGTGCTTGTGGTGAAAATGCGGATTCATCCGTATTTTCCGTTGGTGATTCCGTAGAAACGGATATTTTAAAACTTACGCTTGAAAATGCTCAACTTGCAATTAATCTTAACGCTACTTCTTATGGTACATACTCTCAAATTCAATCCGGCAATACTACTATTTCTGAAAAATACTTTACTGCAGAAGAATATAACCCATCTACAGATGCAGGAAAAGCATATGTGGCACCTAAAGGGCACACATACATTGCGATAGAATGTAAAGTTGAAAACTTAGATAGAGCAAGTGTAGATTTAGGCGAAAGATTTCTAAAAGTGAGTTATAGCAAGCATGAATTTAAGAATTTAGATCTTAATTATGGATGTAATAGTGTTAATGGTTATGCGTGGGAAAAATATGATGCATCAAATATCCTTTTGCTTGCTGGTGAAACAGAATATTTCAGGGCTTATGTAGATATACCTGTTGATGTAGAATCACTTGAAGATGAATTTGATCTTACTTTTTATATTCCGAATTCTAAAGGAAAAACAGAAGGATTTAGGTATCATGTTACAAGCGGAACCATAGAAAAATCTGAAATGACATTGGATGAAGCTATATATAAATTTACAAGTGACGAGGGACAAAATTATTTTAAGGAACACCTCTCGGATTATACAACCCTTTCCGGAGAAGATATCGCCTCTTTATTAAATAACAGTAAATCATGGAATATGACTATTAAATATTCATATGGTTCTTGGAATGGAAAATTCAAATTCGAGGACGATTTGCGAATTAAAGAAACCCTTTCTGATGGTAGCGTAGGTTATTTTAATAACCGTTCATGGGCTGTAAAGGGAGATAATTTAATTTTAGATAACGAAGATATTTGTAAAGTTTTAAAATTATCTGATGACTCGTATTTGCTGACAGTCAATGACGAAATTTATGCCATTATGAATTAATTATAATATAAGAGATTGGGTGTTGCAGAGAATCTTAAAATTTTTTAAATAAAATTACTAAAAACAAAGTCAGACTATTAAAGAGTTCTTATAATAGTCTGACTTAAATTTTATTTTTAAATAGGGTTATACACAAGCAATTATTTCAGTGTACTGTCCTTAAGAACACTTGGCATAAGCCGTAGGGTTTTTGTTATGCTCTTTTATCTATTTATTCACATAAACGCGGCACGCGGGTAGGGCGACCGTTTTCATCTAAGGCAACAAACACAAGGCTGGCTTCGTTTGTCATGATAACAGAGCCGGTTTGCAGGTTTTCAGCCCAGACGTTCACCTTGATTTTCATGGAGGTATTACCTACAGATACTAAGGTAGCAATCAGCTTCACCATTTCGCCTAAGCGAATGGGGTGTTTAAAGTCTAGGCTGTCCATAGAGACGGTGGCGACGATGCGTCCTGAATGCTTTGATGCGGTGAGTGCTGCGGCGATGTCTATCCAGTGCATTAATTGCCCGCCCTTTAGGTTTCTCAGCAAATTTACATCATTTGGCAAAACTAATTCTACCATTTCAATCACAGAATCACTGATTTTTTTCATTTGTTCCATTACGGTTCTCCTTATAACACTCAAAATTATGATTCTTATTGTACCACATTCATAAACAAAATAAAAGGAAAATTGTGCATGATTTAAATTGGTTTATACAGTCATACTAAAAATAAAAAGGAAAAAATCAAATGAAAAAATTTTCTTTAATTTGTTTATTTTTGGTAATTCTATTGGCGGGTTGCACAAAAAAGGAACAGCCGGTTCCGAAGGTCACGCCGACGCTGGATGCAAGTGAATCCCCGTCTCAGACACCTGTGCCGACATCCACCCCAACACCCACACCATCACCTGTTTTGCTGGGAAGAGCACAAACGGAGATATTAGACTTTCAAGATAGCCGGATTCATAATATAGAGCTAAGTATCGGACAAATTAACGGATATACGTTGGCACCGGGGCAGAGCTTTTCTTTTAACAGGGTTGTAGGACCGAGAACGGACGACAGAGGCTACCAAAAAGCCACGGTGCTTATGCATGGTGAAAAGACACAGGACTACGGCGGCGGCGTCTGTCAGGTCAGCTCCACCTTGTTTCAGGCGGCACGTGCTGCCGGTCTTACAGTTACCCAGCGCCATAGTCACCAGAAAGACGTGGGGTATGCTCATCCAGGAGATGATGCAGCGGTGGATTATGGAAATAAAGATATGTGCTTTACAAACAACACAGGGGTAAACATTAAAATTGAAGCGACAGTAGGTGGCGGTGTTGTTCGTGCTGAAATATATCAGCTCCCGTAAACAATCAAACGATTGTAAATATCCCCTGAATGCATAAATATACTTTACTAAATGGGAAATTTATAGTAAAATATAAGAGTTGACTGATGATAGCAACAAAATAATTAAAAAGGGGATATTTGCAATGAAAAAATTTACAAAAGTTTTAGCTCTGGTATTTGCTGTCATGATGCTGTTGACAGCTTGTACAGCAAACGTAGCAAAGGACTCTGACCTTAAGTATGTTCAGGAAAAAGGAAAGCTGATTGTCGGTATGACACTTTTTGCACCGATGAACTACTATGAAGGCGAAGAATTTGTTGGATTTGAAACTGAATTTGCTAAAGCCGTTGGTGAAAAACTTGGCGTTGAGGTTGAATTTATTGAAATCGACTGGAATACTAAGGAAGTTGAGTTGGAAGCTAAGAACATTGACTGTATCTGGAATGGTATGACCATTACTCCGGAAAGACAGGAAGCAATGTCTATCTCAGTTCCCTATATGCAGAACAAGCAGGTTGTTGTTGCAAAGGCTGAAAATGCAGAAGCATACAAAACCGCTGATGGTTTAGACAAGATTGTTGTTGTTGCCGAAGCTGAATCTGCAGGTGAAGAAGTTGCTTCTACTGACGCTTTCTTCTCCAAGGCTTCTTATACTGCTGTTGATTCTCAGGCAAAGGCTTTGATGGAAGTAAGCAGCGGCACAGCCGGCGCTTGCGTAGTTGACTATGTAGCCAGCATTGGTATGATTGGTGAAGGCACCGATTACGAAAACCTGGTTGTTGTTGAAACTGGTGATTTCTCTCCTGAACAGTATGGTATTGCTTTTAGAAAGGGCAGCGACATTACAGAAGCTGTGAACAAGGCAATTGCTGAACTGGCAGAAGCCGGCACATTAAAAGAAATTGCTGCGAAATATAAACTGGATGCTTTGCTCGAAGTTTAATTTTCAGTACATATTTTAAGAACGATCTGCAAGAACTTTCTGCACAAAAGTGCAGAAAGTTCTTGTAAGTAATTTATTTGGAGAATGCCATGACTTTCACCGTTGTAACCAATGAACTTTTACGAGGGTTTTCAGAAAATTGTCAGTTATTTTTCTTTACCCTTGTTTTCTCGATCCCGCTTGGACTGATTATCACCTTTGGCTCTATGTCTAAGTGGACTCCGTTTTCTTTTATAAATCGCTTCAATCTGAAGAAAAACAAGCGTAAAAAGAACGTTTTCTTAGATGTTTTACATAAGGTGCTTTCGACAATTGCTAAATTTATGCCAATCCGGTGCATTACCCGGGTTTTTGTTTGGATTATCAGAGGAACGCCACTGCTTTTGCAGCTTTTGGTGGTTTTTTATGTGCCAGGGCTTGTGTTTGACTGTCCGATGACCAATCGAATGTTGGCGGCGCTGATTGCCTTTGTGATCAATTATGCAGCATATTTTTCTGAAATTTACAGAGGTGGTATTGAAACGATTTCTAAAGGACAATATGAGGCAGGTCAGGTTTTGGGCATGACCAAGTTTCAGGTGTTTTTCAAGGTTGTCTTGCCGCAGGTAATTAAGCGGATTATTCCCCCTATGGGTAACGAAATTATTACATTGGTTAAGGATACGAGCTTGGCACGTATTATTGCTGTTGCTGAAATTCTAAAAGCCGCTGAGCGGTTTTCTGCCCGGGGCGTTATCTGGCCTCTGTTTTATACTGGTGCGTTTTTCTTGCTCTTCTGTGGTGCTTTGACCATTTTGTTTGGTTACATTGAGAAGAAGTTTGACTACTATAAGGGTTAAGGAGGTGCCGGATATGTATGTTTTAGAAGCCAAAGGTATAAAAAAGAGCTTTGGCAAGCTTGATGTTTTAAAAGGTGTTGATCTTTCGGTTTCCCGTGGGGATGCCATTGCGATTATAGGACCTTCCGGTTCGGGAAAAAGTACATTTTTGCGTAGTTTGATTAACCTAGAAAAAATTGACGCCGGCACAATTATGGTAGAAGGTCAGCCGGTGGTTGAAAATGGCATTTATGTGAAAAGTGATGAGGCAAGGGAAGCCTATAAAAAATTGGGAATGGTTTTTCAGAACTTCAACCTTTTTCCGCATAAATCAGTTATGGAGAACATTACAATGGCTCCTGTTTCTTTAAAAAAAATGTCTCAGGAGGAAGCAGTAGCCGAGGGGAGAAGGCTTTTAGCGCAGATTGGTCTTTCTGATAGGGAAAATGCTTATCCTTATGAATTATCCGGTGGTCAACAGCAGCGTGTTGCTATTGCCCGTGCCCTTGCTCTAAAACCGGAAATTCTTTTGTTTGATGAGCCAACCTCAGCACTCGACCCGGAACTTACCGGCGAGGTTTTGCGTGTTATCCGCAAGTTGGCAGAGGAGAAAATGACATTGATTATTGTAACGCATGAAATGTCTTTTGCCAGAGATGTTGCAGACAGAATTATTTTTATGGATGGCGGTGTTATTGCCCATCAGGGTACGCCTGAAGAGGTGTTTAGCTATACTGAAAATGAGCGTTTGGCAGCATTCTTTAAAAATTTTAATGAACATTAAAAAAGATAAACAGATGACCGCAAGTCTTTTGCGGTCATTTTTACTTGTAAAAAAATATGTAAAAAATGATTGACACAAGCAGATTTTGGTGATATAATATTTCGTAGCCGCGTGTGCAAGGTTATAAATGACAAAATGTCTACCTTGGTGTTGCAGCGAGCAAGGATGGAGGAGGTGCAGTTATGTACGCAATTATTAAAACCGGCGGTAAGCAGTATAAGGTGTCTGAAGGCGATTCTATTTTTGTAGAAAAGCTGGGTGCTCAGGCTGATGAAACCGTAACCTTCAGCGAAGTTATCGCAGTTGGCGAAGGCAGTGACTTAAAGGTTGGTGCTCCTTTTGTTGACGGTGCTAGCGTTAGCGCTAAGGTTGTAAAAGAAGGTAAGGCTAAAAAGGTTATTGTATTTAAGTACAAGCCGAAAAAGGGCTATGCTAAAAAGCAGGGTCACAGACAGCCGTACACAAAGGTTGTTATTGAAAAGATCAACGCGTAAGATGATTACTATCAGTTTATTCAGAAACAAGGAACAGAAAATTGTTCGGTTCTCTGTCAGCGGTCATGCAGGTTTTGCTGAAAGCGGTGCAGACATTGTTTGCGCTTCTGTTACAACAGCAGCGTTTACTGCGGTAAACGGCTTGACGGATGTGGCGGGAATCAACGCAATGGTGGAAATAGATGACGGGTATTTAACCTGCATTCTTCCCGAAGCACTCTCAGAAAAACCAAGAGAGTCAGCCGATTTATTGCTCGAAAGCATGGTTTTATCTTTTGAAAACCTGGCAGAGCAGTATGGCGATTATGTAGCAATCAAACGCTACACAGAATAGACTGGAATTTTCGGTTTTAAACCAGAATGTGAGAATCGCTCACAAAAAAAGGAGGTTACACCATGATTAAGTTCGATATTCAGCTTTTTGCTCATAAAAAGGGTGTTGGTAGCACAAAGAACGGACGTGACAGCGAAGCTAAACGTCTTGGTGTTAAAAAAGGCGACGGACAGGCAGTTCTCGCCGGCAACATTTTGGTGCGCCAGAGAGGTACTAAAATTCATCCCGGCATCAATGTGGGCAAAGGCGGAGACGATACGCTGTTTGCTTTAATTGACGGTAACGTTAAGTTTGAAAGAAAAGGCAAGAACAAGAAGCAGGTAAGCGTATACTCTGCATAATTTAAGTAAAAAAGCCCATTACGGTTTTCGTATGGGCTTTTTCTTTTTTAAGGAGTTAACACTATGTCTATTTACTCCATTTCAGATTTACATCTGGGGATATCATCCGATAAACCCATGGATATTTTCGGCCCGAAGTGGGAAAATTATTTAGATATTTTAAAAGAAAACTGGCAAAACACCGTAAAGCCTGAAGATGTTGTACTGGTGCCGGGGGATATCTCCTGGGCAATGTATATCAGCGAGGCAGAAGAGGATTTTCGCTTTTTAAATGAACTAAACGGAATAAAGTTAATTTCCAAGGGCAATCATGATTATTGGTGGGAGACCCTGCAGAAGCTAAACACATATGTAGAGGAAAAAGGTTTTTCCACCATACAATTTTTGCATAATTCGGTATATGTGCATGAGGGAATTGCCATTTGTGCGGCAAAAGGATATCCTGATAACGGCAAAAGCGAAGAGGACCAAAAGCTGTATCGCCGTGAGGTTGGCCGCTTGAAGCTTTCGCTGGATATGGCAAAAAAAACCGATGCCAAAATTATCTATGTAATGCTTCACTATCCGCCTATGCTTGGGTCTGATTTTGCAAAGCTGATGGAGGAATATGGCGTTTCGCGATGCTTGTATGGTCATCTCCACGGTGGAAGCCATAAAACGGCGATTGAGGGGCTTTATGGTGGCGTGGAATATAAACTTGTGTCTGCAGACTATCTGCAGTTTAAACCCTATTTATTAATGAAATAAAGCGTTTTTTGTGTATTAGAGAAAGGTGGTGAACACCGTGTCTGAGTCAGAATATATTAAGCGCAGTCAACAAGGCGATGCAGATGCCTTTGGTCAGCTTGTTACCCTGTATGAAAATAAAATATTGAATTATTGCTATCGCATGCTTGGGAACCGGGCAGATGCGGAGGATGCCACCCAGGAAGTGTTCGTAAAGCTGTACCGCTTTATAGACAGCTTTACAGGGCAATCAGTTTTTTCCACATGGTTATACAAAATTGCTTCTAATGTTTGCCTTGATCTTTTGCGGAAAAACAAACGGCATACAGATACAGTCAGCCTTCACCAGCAAAATGCCGAGGGAGAAGAATTTTTACTGAATATAGAAGATAAGGGACTCACGCCTTATGAAAGTGCTCAGGTAAGCGAGGCCCAGCGAGCCTTGTTTTTGGCTCTGGAACAGTTGGGAGAGGAGCAACGGCAGGTGGTGGTTCTCAGGGATGTAGAGGGGCTTTCTTATGAAGAAATCGCCCAGATTACCGGAACTGCACCGGGCACGGTAAAATCCCGCATTAACCGGGCGCGACAGGCACTCAAAAAACTTTTAGAAAAAGATAGGGAACTTTTTTCCCTTTCCTAACGTCTAACTATTAAAGAATGAATATTACCGCCAAAGAAAGGAGGGGTAACTGTGAAGCATACCTGCGAAAACGTAAAAGAACTGCTTTCGTTATACATAGATGAATTGCTGTGTGACGATGAAAGAGATGCGGTTTTTGCACATCTTGAGACTTGTGCTGATTGCCGAAGTGAATATGAATTTTTATCCGGTATTGTCAAAACAGCAAAGACAATGCCGACTCTTTCAGTTAGTGAAGAACTCCACGCAAACATTATGCAGACGATAGCAAGGCAGACAAAGGCTAAACCGGTCAAAAGAAGACTGTGGCGTATGGCATCCGGCTTTGTGGCTGCAGCAGCGGTCATTGCAATTTCGCTTATTTCGCTGGACAGTTTACCCGGACATCCTGATTTGACGACTGAGCCTACACCGAAGGTTACTGCAACAGCAGCACCCGTAACAGAAACTGCAGAACCGGCTGAAAAGACGGACACAACGCCGGTTATTACCCTGCCGCCAAGTCGCCCGCAAGAGGCAGTATCTCCGACACCTGCTGCCCTTCAGGAGCCTGTGGTCCCGGCAGCAGAGGATATACCGGCAGCGCCGGCATCAATGGCGGTAGAGGAGCCGGTTTATACAGGTGATGAAAATCCACAGCCGGAGGCGAGAAGCTTTTCCGGAAGCAGAGCCGAAGAGACGGTAAGCTGTTACTATATTGGCGAGGAGAGCTATGAAGAAGCCGTTTTAATTCTGGATGCTTATGAGTTTGACGGGCTGGCATATTCTATCCCTGCTGGGGAAAAAGAAGCCGTATGCGGCAAATTGGAAAGCTTATCCGGCTATGTGCGGCATACAGGCGAACAAAGCGATGCAGATTTCCTTCGCATTACTTTGGTTTGTGAATAAGCTTATATAAAAAATATCCACCCCATGATATGCACCTCCAAAAGTGTCTAACTTTTGGGGTGCATATCAATATCATGGGGTGGATATTTTTTAATTATTAATTTTTTTCTAAATCCTTATTACGGATTTCGACACGTCTTACTTTGCCGCTGATGGTTTTGGGAAGTTCATCCACAAAATCCACGATTCTCGGATATTTGTAAGGTGCCGTATGTGTTTTTACATATTCCTGAATTTCTTTTTTCAGTTCTTCTGTGCCAACGGTGCCTTTTGTCAGCACGATGGTTGCTTTTACAATCTGACCGCGCACTTCGTCTGGTACCGGCGTGATTGCACATTCCAAAACATAGGGCAGCTCCATGATAACGCTTTCAATCTCGAAAGGTCCAATGCGGTAGCCGGAGGACTTGATTACGTCATCAATACGGCCGACATACCAAAGATATCCGTCTTCGTCCATGGTTGCCTGGTCACCGGTATGATAGAAACCGTCATGCCATACCTCGCTGGTTTTTTCATCATCTAAATAATAGCCGATGAAAAGACCGCAAGGCGTATTTTCTTTGGTGCGAATACAGATTTCACCGGTGTCGCCGACGTTACACTCATTGCCATCAGGATCTAACAGGACAACGTCATACAACGGGCTGGGTCTGCCCATAGAACCGATTTTGGGGGTAGAGCCCACAAAGTTTGCGATAGACAGGGTGGTTTCGGTCTGACCGAAGCCTTCCATAATCTTAAGACCGGTTGCCTTTTTAAACTGGTTATAAACCTCGGGGTTTAATGCTTCGCCTGCTGTGGTTGCATACTCGATGGAAGAAAGGTCATATTTTGACAAATCTTCTTTGATGAAGAAGCGATACATAGTGGGCGGCGCACAGAAGGTTGTGATATTGTACTTTTTAAAGAGGGGAAGAATATCGTCTGAATGGAATCTGTCAAAGTCATAGGTGAATACACCGGCTTCACAGAGCCACTGACCGTAAAGCTTACCCCAGAGAGCTTTACCCCAACCGGTATCAGAAATGGTAAAGTGCAAACCGTTGGGGTTTACATTATGCCAATGCTTTGCTGTAGGGTAGTGACCCAAAGCATATTTATAAGAGTGGGTTGCGATGCGGGGATAGCCGGTTGTGCCGGAGGTAAACAGCATTAGCATGGGGTCATCACCGCAGGGCGAGTCCTCCTTGCGGTCAAAATGGGTGCTGAAGCGTTCCATTTCCACATTAAAGTCGTTCCAGCCGTCTTTTTGACCACCAACTAAAATCTTCTTGATTTCCGGAAACTCTGCCGCAGCCTTTTCTGCCTCGATGGATACCTCACCGTCTGCAGTACATACAATGGCTTTGACACCGGCTGCTTTATATCTGTATGTAAAATCGTGCTCTACAAGCTGATTGGTTGCCGGGATTGCAATGGCACCGATTTTATGAAGCGCCAGCATACAGAACCAGAACTGGTAATGACGCTTTAAAACCAGCATAACAGTGTCGCCGCGCTTGATGCCTAAGGATTCAAAATAATTCGCAGTTTTTGCAGAATATTTTTTCATGTCACTGAAGGTAAACCGGCGCTCGGATTTATCGTTGCCAACCCACATCATGGCAAGCTTATCGGGGTTCTTCTTTGCAATGGCATCCACACAGTCAAAGGCAAAGTTAAATTGATCATCATTTTTGAAGGTAATTCCGTTAAACACGCCATTTTCGTCATAACTGGATTCAATAAAGTTATCAGCAACAGTTTTTGAAGTATCTTTCACTGAAACGTTGGTTTTGGTAACTACTGGTCCTTCGGGATATTCGTCGCTGAAGTGGCCGTCTTTGGGATTTAAAACAACGGCGTGGAACTCACAACCGCCCTCGCTGACAGCAATCATACCGTGGGGGATGATGCTGTTATAGAAAATGGAATCACCTTCGTTTAATACTTCAATATGGTTACCCACCTGAACTTTTAAAGAACCTTTTACAACCACATCAAATTCCTGACCATTATGCGAAGCCAGTTTGATGGGTGCGTTTTGTTCTTCAGGGAGGTAGGGGAACTTAACCAAAAAGGGCTCAGCCAGCTTGCCTTTGAATTTAGGAGCCAGGTTGTTATATACATAACCCTGCTTCTTGACAATTTTCATACCATCGCCTTTTCTGGTGATGTTAAAGGATGTCAGGGTTGAGCTGGTTCCCTCAAGTAAATCAACAACCTCAACGCCGCAGGCTTTGGCACACTTATAAATAAAGGTAAAGCTAAAGTCGGTTTCACCTTTTTCTAACAGCTTATAATCTTCTGTTGATACGCCTGTCAGCTTTGCCAGCTCTTCGGGCGAATAACCCTTTGCCTCACGCAGGTCTTTAATTCTGCCTGCAACCTCTTTCAAACTAAATTCCATTTTTTTGCTCCTTTCGTTTCCGTTGCTTTTTAAAAGCATGTAACGGTTTTGAATAAAACAAAAAAACCCGCCTCAAAATAACTTTTGAGACGAGTTATGCAACCCGCGGTACCACTCAAATTGCGAAAATAAATCCGCCACTTACCAGACTCAAACAAGTCTTTTGCCTTTACGCAGCAATACGGAAGGAATCTACTTGCTGTTGCTTTCGGTCCTCCAACTCAGAAGTGATAGGTCATTGGAAAGCTCCGCCATTGGCTCGCAGCAACCGCCAACTCTCTTCAGGCCTTGCAATCCGACCGTCTTCGTCATAGTTGTTTTGTGATATTCAAATTTACAATATATTATACTCTTTGTTATAGTGATTGTCAATAGTTTTTTAAAAAATTTGTGTTTTTTAGTTTTCGCAGGAATGAGCTGTGAAATATCCCTCCAAGGGCAAAACATATTCGCCGTTTTCTTCTTTAAAGCGGAGAATGGAATATAATTCAAAAAGCTCCGGATTATTGCCGTAAACGATTTGGATGCCGGACAGGTCTGCCATGTTCAGTAGTGCCTTGGCTAGCCCGTGACGCAGACCGAAATCATCCTCTTCTGTATAGATAAAATTCATATAAACCTTTAAATTGACAAGGCTGATGCTGCCCATGCCAATTAAACAATCTCCGTCATAGACCCCCATAAATTGTTCTTGCCCCATAGGGTGGTCAATATTTTCCTTCTTAAAATAATTATCAATTTCTTCTGTTGTTATAATTTTTTTAATTGTCAGCATTTGTTTATCCTTTCAAGCGCAGAACTTCTTTTTCGGTTAAATGGCGCCATTCGCCGCTTTTTAAATCTCCTAAGGAAAGGGGACCTTCAGCCACACGGCGCAGTCGAAGCACTTCATGCCCCACAGCGGCGCACATTTTTCTAACCTGTCGGTTTCGGCCTTCTAAAATCGTGATTAGCAGCACGCTTTTTTCTGATTCTGAGCGTTTTAGCTCAGCCTTTGCCGGCATGGTTTTTCGCCCGTCGATGACAACGCCGTTGCGAAGCGCAGACAGCGCCTGTTCAGAAGGCACCCCTGACACCAACACCAGATAGCTTTTTGTAACCTCGTGTCTGGGGTGCGTTAAGCGATAGGTAAAGTCCCCGTCATTCGTCAGGAGCAACAGGCCTTCGCTGTCATAATCCAGCCTGCCTACGGGAAAGAGCCTGCCCAAATGCGACGGAATTAAATCTAAAACCGTTTTGCGGTCAAAGTTATCCTTGGCAGTGGTGACGTAGCCCCGGGGCTTATTCAGCATGATATAGACGTTTTTCTGCGGCGGGAAAATGGCTTTGCCGTTTACGGTTACCCGGTCTTTATCCGGATTTACCTTTGTGCCCAGCTCCGTGACAGTGTGATTGTTTACCATGACGCAACCGGCGGTAATCAAATTTTCTGCAGCACGGCGAGAGGCAACGCCGCACAGTGCCATATATTTTTGTAAACGCATGAGTTCTGCCATGGCTTCTCCTTTGTGTTTTATCAATATAATCTAATTATAGCACAGCTTGCCGCTAAAGTTCAATAAATTCGTAAAAACTTTTTGAAAGTTTTCAAGCAGGGTAGGCTTTGCTGGCTCTAAATAGTCAACGGTTACCCCGGCGAGTAAATCCATTTCACAAAGCTTTTTGCCGTCATAAGAAATGGTCAGCTTTCCAATTTGTGCACCGGCAGAAACGGGGGCCTGTATCTCAGAGGGCAGCTTATAGTCAAGCTTTAGCTTGGATAAGCTTTCCGTATCGGCTTGCGACAGATAAAAATCTTCTGCCGCCAGTAGCTCTACCGTTTTGCTGGTACCGCACTTGACGGGAATGCTCTTTAAGATCATATCTTTTAGTACCAACGGGCGGGCAGAGAGAGTAGAAAAAGCGTAGTTTAACATATTTGTGTGGTCGTTCCAATCATTGGGTGCGTTTAGTGTTACACAAATTGCTGTGGTGTGGTCACGGGTAGCCGCAGAGACCAAGCATCTGCCGGTTTTCTTTGTAAAGCCGGTTTTAACCCCAATACAGCCGGGGTAGAGGGAGAGTAGTTTATTGTGGTTTACAAAGCTACGTGCTTTGTTGTTTTCTCCTGCCGGAATACTTTTTTTCTTTGTGGAAACAATTTCGGCAAAATCCGGGTTTTCAAGAGCCGCTCTTGTGATGAGGGCAAGGTCATAGGCGGTGGTATAGTGCCCCTCTGCGTCCAGACCGTTGGGGTTTTGAAAGGCAGTATTTTTAGCACCTAAACTGTGGGCGCGCTCTGTCATCATTTTGGCAAAGTTTTCAACGCTGCCGCCTACGTGTTCGGCAATGGCGATGGCGGCATCGTTACCGGAGTTAAGCATTAGGCCGTAGAGCAGATCTTTCATGGGAAGCGTTTCGCCGGCGGCAAGATAAATGCTCGACCCTTCGGTTCCGGCAGCGTTTTTACTGACGGTCACAATTTCATCGGGCTTAGCGTTCTCCAGCGCCAGCAGGGCGGTCATAATTTTTGTTGTGCTTGCCATGGAATGGGCCGTGTAAGCGTTTTTTTCGTATAAGACCTTGCCGGTTTGAGCATCAATCACACAGGCATATTGCGCTGAGACGGAAAGAGCATCGGCAGAGAAGGTGGGGGCAAGCAGGAACAAAAAAAAGAGTGCAATGGGCATGAGTTTTTTCATACAGAAAGCTCCTTTTAAAATGAAGATTTCTTTAAAGTATATGAAAAAATTTCTATTTCCATGAAAAAAGTGTTTAAAACCATCTAAAAGGGGTATATATGTATTACAGGATGACATCCTGTTCATAATACACAGACAAGGAGTGGATCTTATGAAAATTACAATGACTGGCAAACAAATCGAATTAACGCCTGCTTTAAAAGAGCGCATCACGGAACGCTTTTCAAGGCTCGACAGGTATTTTCACAAAGAAACAGAGGCGACTGTTACGCTTTCTGTACAGCGTGAAAAGCAGGTTGTAGAAGCAACGGTCTACTCAGGCAATTTAATTGTTCGTGTTGAAGAAACAACAGATGATATGTACGTTAGCATTGACAATGCTGTTGATATTTTGGAACGTCAGCTAAGAAAGCACAAAACCAGAATTGAAAAGAAACTGAAAAAGGATACATTTGATGTAGCTGCAGTAGAACAGATTCCTTTTGCAGAACCTGTTGAAGAAGAGAAAGAGTTTAAAATCGTTCGTACTAAACGGTTTGAATCAAAACCCATGAGCCCGGAAGAAGCCATTTTGCAAATGAATCTTTTGGGTCACCAGTTCTACATTTTCACCAATGCTGAAACCGGTGAATCCAATGTGGTATATCAAAGAAAGAACGGCGACTATGGTTTGATTGAAGTTATCTGACCATACGAAAAATAACCCCGGAGAAATTCTCTCCGGGGTTATTTTTGTGCTTGAAATAATTTCTTTCAGTTTGCATCATACTATTAAAAAATGATGGAGGCATATCATGAAACAATCAGTATGGTCAAAAACGGTGACATTGCCGCATTTTAAAAGTGTGGAGGAAACCCGTCAAACAGATGTTTTGATTATTGGCGGCGGCATGTGCGGCTTGCTTTGCGCACACTTTTTGCAAAAAGCCGGTGTGGAATATATGCTTTTAGAAGCAAACCGGATTGCATCCGGTGTGACGCAAAATACCACGGCTAAACTAACGTTTCAACATGGACTGATCTATGACAAATTGATATGTAATTACGGCAGCGAAAAAGCGCAGATGTATTTAACCAGCAATCAGAAGGCATTAGAAGAATACAAACGATTATGCAGTGAAATAGACTGTGATTTTGAGATAAAAGACGCTTATACCTATTCTGTGGTGGATAGACAAAAAATAGAAAACGAGGTCCGCGCGGTAAATGCCCTTGGTTTTCATGCTGAATTTGCTGACCCGACAGAACTTCCATTTAAAACCTTTGGTGCGGTTCGCTTTTCGGGTCAGGCACAGTTTCATCCGCTTGCGTTCGTTTCTGAGCTAGCAAAGGATTTAAACATTTATGAAAACGCCTTTGTACAAGAAATTGCACCCCGTGGAGTTTTGGTAAACGGCAAAAAAATTCAGGCAAATAAGATTATAGTGGCAACCCATTTTCCGTTTATTAATAAGCATGGGAGTTATTTTTTAAAACTGTATCAGCATCGTTCTTATGTCTCGGCTTTTTCCGACGTACCAAAACTTGAGGGAATGTATGTTGATGAGGATCAAAAAGGCTTGTCTTTTAGGAGTTATCAGAATCTTCTGCTAATTGGCGGTGGCGCTCATCGTACGGGAAAGCATGGTGGTAATTGGACTGAAGTGAATCGATATGCGAACGCTTTTTATCCGGATGCGGTTTTGGAATGCGAATGGGCGGCACAGGACTGCATGAGCCTTGACGGGATTCCGTATATCGGGCAGTATTCGAAACATACACCGGATTTGTATGTTGCCACCGGATTTAATAAATGGGGCATGACATCTGCCATGGTGGCAGCAATGATTCTTTGTGATATGGTTCAGGGAAAACAAAACGATTTTGCGCCGGTGTATTCACCGAGCCGGAGCATTTTGAAGCCGCAGCTTGTGATAAACGGTATGGAATCTATGGTGAATTTACTGACACCCACGACCAAACGGTGTCCACACCTGGGATGTGCACTCAAATGGAATCCTGCAGAGCACAGCTGGGATTGCCCTTGCCATGGTTCACGGTTTGATGAGGATGGTGCCTTGCTTGATAATCCTGCAACAGGCGGATGGAAGAAAAAAGGCAAATCGTGATTTTTTTGAAATAACAAGCCCTGAAAATAAAGCTTTCAGGGCTTGTTGTTTACCATACACCATTCTGCATGTTTTTATAGTTATAATCAATTTTTGAAAGTTTTGTAAAACCTCTTGACCATTAGGCAATTTTGAGTTATTATATGATTGATGGGCTTTATAGCCGTGCTCAGAATCAGCGAGAACAAATCCACTTTGCATGGAGTCTGCTGGCTTAGCGCAAGCTCATACGCAAACAGCTTTGGGTGGATGGTGAAGAGAGGATGAATAAAATGAGTGATATAAAAACAGCAAAGGTCGGCGTTGGTCGCAGTGTTATCTCTCCGGTTAAAATGGCACAGCTTTGGGGTTACCCGCTGATTCGTGATACAGAAGTGATTCACGATGATCTGCAGGCAACAGCCTTTGCCTTTGAATATGAGGGACGGCAGTCCTTGCTAGTTAATTTAACAATTATTTTTTTGTTAAATGATGAGTTTGAAATTTTAAGAGAGCTCATCAGCCGGGAAACCGGTGTGCCCTATGAAAACATTATCATAGATTGCACCCATACCCATTCCAGCCCAGCGACAGATTCTGACATTAAGGATACGGAATATATAGAAACAGTACTGCGTCCCGGTGCGGTGAAAGCAGCTAAAGAGGCACTTTCTAACCTGCAGGAGGCACTCATGGGTGTTGCTACTGTGGAAAGCCATGTGGGCATTAACCGCCGTGAGGTTCAGCTTGACGGTTGGATTGGTCTGGGGCAGAACCCCTGGGGCACCTTTGACCCGACCATGACGGTTATCAGCTTTGTAACAACTGATAAAAAACCCATTGCCAACATGGTGCATTATGGCACGCATTGTACGGCGGCAGGCAACAACTTTGAAGTAACCCGCGACTGGTCCGGTGTGATGATTGATCGCTTGGAGGAACAAACAGGCGCTATGACGGCGTTTATCAACGGCCCTATTGGTGACACAGGTCCCAGACTTTCTGACGGCAGCACGGCAGCAACGCTGGAACTTGCCTTAGAGTTGGGTGCAGCTGCAGCTCATGATGCAGTTTTTGCATACAGAACCATTAAAGATTACCGTCCGTTTGATATGAAGGTTACCATGCAGGAAGTAAAGCTGCCTTATAAGCCACAAATGTCTTACGAGGATGCGGTTGCAGAGTATGCAACCCATACGGAAGAAGAAAAAAATGAATATTACGGCAGATGCTATCATCTTCGTAAAGTTATGGCAGAATACGAAGCGGGGCATCCTGTTGAAACTGAACTGGTTTTGAAAGAAACAGTGATTGCAGTGGGCAATGTTGTTTTTGTGCCGTTCCCCTTTGAAATGTTTACGGAAATGACCCTACGCTTGAGAAAATTCAGTCCTTATCAGCATACCTTGTCCCTTTCCATCGGTAACGGTTATTACAGTTATCTGCCCTCTCAGGACCAAATTTGCCGGGGCGGGTATGAAGTGGCAATGTTCCGTGACTTTAATCCGTATCAGCTGGAGGACAACACTGATACAACAATTGTAACACAGCTCGTAGACATCGTAAAAGCTTTGGCAGAATAATTAATGGCTTATTGCACCATTCGGTTTTAAAACAGAAGGTAGCTTGAGTTGGTTGATATGAAAATTAAATAGGTAGCAAAAATCCATGGTATGGGATGGCGTTGCAAAAAGCCCTTGCAAGCAAGTATTTTCACTCTTGGTAAAATGATTTCCTGCATCTAAATTGTGTATTGATTTTATAATGATTTTTAGTCATATAAGCTAGCCGAATAAAATATTAGGAGGCATACAATGAAGGGTTATGATTATAAGGAGCTTTGCTCAAAGTTTGCTTATAAAGGTGATTATATCGGTGCTCGCATTTACGGCGAAGGTCACATTAACGAAACATTATTAATTGAAACAACCGGCAGACGTTATATTTTGCAACGGGTTAACAGTGATGTGTTTAAAGAACCGGTTCATGTCATTGACAATGTTGTAGCAGTGACGGAATACTTGCATAACAGAATTATCTCAAATTTTGGGGATCCTTACCGCGAAACCTTGACACTAATTCCGGCAAAAGACGGAACCTATTATCATCAAACAGAGCAGGGCGATGTATTTAGAATGTATCTTTTCATCGATAATGCCCGTAGCTATCAATCTATCGAGAATCCCGAAATGTTTTACCGCGTTGCGAAAACATTTGGTCATTTTCAAACCCTTTTAAAGGCTTTTCCGGCAGAAAAGCTACATGAGACGATTCCCAAGTTTCATGATACCGTTGACCGTTATAGATTATTTAAAGAAGCAATTGAAAAGGACAGAGTCGGTCGTCGGTCTGAGGTTCAAAAAGAGATTAATTTTTTCTTAGAGCGTGAAAAAGAAGCAGCCTTAGTGGTTGATGCCATTAAAACAGGCGAGATTCCTTTGCGCGTAACCCATAACGATACAAAACTCAACAACGTTTTGATTGACGATGCAACCGGTGAGGGCGTTTGCGTTATCGATTTAGACACGGTTATGCCCGGCTCCATGCTGTATGACTTTGGCGATTCTATCCGCTTTGGTGCCAGCACGGCAACAGAAGATGAAACGGATTTATCCAAAGTATGGATGAATTTAGAACTCTTTGAGCAGTACACCAAAGGGTATATTGAAGAATTAAAAAGCAGCTTTACACCGAAGGAAGTTGAGCTCTTGGCGTTTTCTGCTAAGCTCATGACATTAGAGTGCGGCATGCGATTTTTAACAGATCATCTAAATGGGGATGTCTATTTTAGAATTCATAAGAAAAACCATAACTTAGACCGTGCCAGAACCCATATTAAGTTGGTAACTGACATGGAAACCAAGATGGAACGAATGAATGAAATTGTGTATCAGTACTATAATGCGCAATAATATTATAAAACAAACAACACCAAGTGCAAATGAAATGCACTTGGTGTTGTTTGTTTTGCGACTGTATACCTTAAAAGCGTTTAATCCCTTGTTCCGGTAAAAAACAGTAAAGTCTGAGATGATTGCTTTCGGGCTTTATTTTTTTACGCTTCTAAACCTGAAATTTTACACATATAGATAAACTATAAGCAAAATTCCGGGAGGGAGTAGTTTGAAGGATTATATATCCAAACGAGCGATTTTACTTGCCGAATATATAATCGAACACAAAGCAACCGTCAGAAAAGCAGCAAAAGAGTTTAATATATCAAAATCGACTGTACATAAAGACATCACAGAACGACTTTTGCTCATTAATCAGGCGTTGGCGAAAGAAGCAAAGCAGGTATTGGAGGAGAACAAGGCAGCACGACACATTCGCGGTGGTTTGGCGACCAAACAAAAATACGAGCATCAAAAAATCTCAGGAGAATAGGAATTTATATTACTTTTTTGTGACAATATAAAAAGCTGTTGAAATTTAATATAAAAAGCGGTATAATAAATATAACAATATGTTTATTATGCCGCTTTTTTACATAGACGGTATAATAAGAGAACGCATTTTAACAAAGGAGGAGTTTTCATGCTTAAAAAAGCAATATCCCTCATTCTCAGTGTGCTGATAATTGTATCGGCAAGCAGCGTTTTTGCTGCAAGTTTTTCTGATGTTTCATCAGATTTTGCCTGGGCAGAAGAAGCGATTACAACCCTGGCTGGCATTCAGGTGATTAATGGTTATCCTGATGGTACTTTTAAACCGGCACAAGACATTACAAAGGAAGAAGCAATTGCCTTGTTTGCCAGAATTTTAGGTGCAAGCGAAAGCTTGAACAGTTCTGTTGTGTCTTTATCCAATGTCTTGTATGAAGATAAGCTGGAACAATATGAAACATATGCAAAAGAAGCGGCAGCCTATTTGATGTATAAAAATGTATTATCAGAAGGTGACCTTTCTACATATCTATCAGCTTCTCATAAGGACGAGCCCTTAAAGCGCTATGAGGCAGCAACTTTAATTGCGAAATGCTTAGGCGGTGACGTGTGGCTGAAAAAGAACCCCAACGTAACCTTGTCTTACAGCGATGCGGCAGAGGTTCCCACTGCGGCAAGAGGTTATGTTTATTTTGCATCAGAAGCGCAGATTATTCAAGGCGTGGGTGAGAACACATTCTTACCCATGGGGAATGTGACCCGTGCGCAGGTCGCTGTTATGCTTCACAGAATGCATGACCGTTTGCAGTATAGTTATGTGCAGGGTGTTATCTCTCAAATTAATACGGCAACGAATGTTATCTCTATTAAAACAGGAGACGGCGAGATTGAAAGCTACAAGGTTGACAGTAATGTTGCTGTTATGTTAGATGGCGTAGCATCTGAGATTGGAGAACTACCGGTTGGTCAGTCAATTGTTATCACGTTCTCCAATAACGGTTTATATTCTTTAGATGTTGTTCAGATAGCTGTTGATGATACCTTTGAAGCAATTTATAAAGGCAAGCTCACAGATACAACCGGAACGACAGTAAAATTTGAGGATTTTGAAACCGCTAAAGTTACATCATACAAATTAGCAAGCGATGCTGTTATTGTGTATGGTGAGAAGAGTGCAAGCATCGATAGCTTAAAATCAAGCGATTATGTAAGAGTGTCTGTTTCCTCCGGTAAGGTTACATTGATTGAAGCAGAGCCTAAGACAAAGACCTTTAGCAAGGCGAAGGTAGAATCCATTGATTTTGATTCGGATGTGCTGATTACTTTGAGCCTTTCTGATGGTTCTTTAGCAAGCTATAAGGTTAAATCCGGTGCAACAATCCGCAGAAATGGCGCAGTTACAACCTATGCAGACCTGATGGTAGGGGATACGGTAGATGTTACCTTAGAGTACGGTCAAATTAGCGCAGTTGTTGCCATTGGTGTTGATAAAGTGGTAAGTGGTACAATTGAAGAAATTACGATTTCAAAATCATCCTCTTCTTTAAAGATTAATGTAAATGGTTTAGTTAACACCTATGCAGTCAGCCGCGATGTAGCGGTTAAGCTTGATGGTGCAGCAGCAACGATGTATGATTTGCGTTTAGGTTATCAGGTAAAACTGCAGACCTCCAGTGCAACCATTAAAGAAATTGAAGTTCAGTCTGTTGCAACGGCTCTTCAGATTACCGGTCAGATTAAACTGGTTAATACAACCTATAAAATGCTGACTCTTCAGCATACAGATGCAAACGGCAACTTAACAGAAACACAGGTATTTGTGAAAGATACTGCTAAGATTTTAGATAGCAATGACGGTAAAATTAAAACTTTAAAGAATTTGCAAGCAGGTCAAAATGTAACGGTTGCAGGATCAGATAATATGGGTATTTTTGAAGCAACATCCATTATGGTTCTGGGTTATGCACAGTAATTGACTTATTTCAGCAGAATAAAATAAGTGGGGCTGTAGTAAAATGATTTCGTTTTGCTACAGCCTTTTTTGTATAAAACAAAAAGTACACGTTATCTGCTTTTAGCGTGGAGAATAATTTAATGAAATTTGTCGTTGTGTGTATATTGTTGGAGGAAACCAGCGGAAAATGAAATTTCTGTTGACAGAAATTTCGTTTTTGTATATAATTTAATAGAAATTGTTGTATTTTTTCGAGAAGGTGAATAAAATGAGTTTTAAAAATTCGTATTTAGCATCCGTTATGGAAGC
>JAFWAT010000043.1 GCA_017507525.1 Clostridia bacterium
TACTTGCTACCCATAAATGGGTTGCCTTTTTGCAGGCTTCCCCTTGAGGGGAAGCTGTCGAGCATAGCGAGACTGATGAGGTGTTTGTTTTCACACGTTATTGCTATTATTTTTCCACCTCATCCGAGTTTTGCTTTGCAAAACCCACCTCCCCCTCAAGGGGAAGGCTCTGCCCACATAACACTTTCTTCTAAATTTCTCTTTTATACTACACCATTAACTTTATAGAATTTTTCTGTTTTATTTCTGCTCATCGGCAATAGCCTATTTTGAACCACGCCACAATAGCGTGGTTTTCATTACACAAAAAAAGACGGTGTAAAAATCATTTTTACACCGTCTTTTTTTATATTTAGTCATCAATGGAGTCATCCGTTGCAGCATCATAAATTGCTTCAATTTCTGCAGAGGGCTTTTTGTCAAGCAGGGTTACAACCACCGCCGCAATCGCACCGAAGATAAAGCCGGGGATGATTTCGTAAATGGCTGATGTATTCAAGACAATCACAGCACCGCTGTCAAGCACCCAAGTTACATTGTCAAGCAACAACCAGGCAATGTCCACAACGCCGCCCACAATAATACCGGCAACAGCACCTTTGTAGGTAAACCGCTTCCAGAACAGAGACAGAATTACAACCGGGCCAAATGCTGCGCCAAAGAGGCCCCAAGCGTTGCCAACCATGTCCATAATCGCCTGTGCGCCCCCGCTTTTTGAGCTGGCAATAAAATATGCCACAACAGAAACGACGATAACCACCAAGCGACCAATCCACAAAAGCTCCTTCTGAGAAGCCTGCTTGCGGATAAAGGGCTTATAAATATCGCTTGTAAAGGAAGAGGATGCAACTAAAAGCTGAGAGTCTGCTGTTGACATAGAAGCCGCTATAATCGCTGCCAACAAAAGGCCTGCAATAAAGGCGGGGAAAATGTATCTTGACAGCTGAATGAAGATGGTTTCCTGCAAGCCGTTTTCCAGCATATACTGTGCAAAGGGAACGTCAGTGCCGGGGAAGTTCGGTGTAAATATTCTACCCAAGTATGCCATTAAGATGGTAGCGCCTAATGACAGAACCACCCAAACAATGGCAACCGTAGCAGATTTTTTCACCATGCTGGGCTTTTCAATGGACATAAAGCGCACCAAAATGTGAGGCATACCAAAGTAGCCAAGGCCCCAGCCAAGACCGGAGACAATATCCTGCCAGCTGGCGTTAAAGATGTTTGCCACAAAGCTGTAGCTCTTACCGTCAGCTTCAACGACTTTTGAAAGCAAACCGGCATCAAAATCTTTAAATGCCACAATGGCAATGGGAACCGCTAAAAGTGCTGCCAACATTAAAAGACCCTGGAAAAAGTCTGTCCAGCAAACTGCCTTGTAACCGCCTAAGAAAGTGTAAACCAGCAGAATTGCCACAAAAATAATCATTTCAATCTCAAAGGAGAGTTGGGGAATCAGCTGATGGAACACCGTTGCACCGGCAGAAAAAGCAGAGGCAACATACAACGTGAAGCTAACTAAAAATACAATTGCACAAACAATTTTTAAGGTGGGGTTTGCCGTAGCAAAACGGTTGGATAAGTACTGCGGCATAGTAATTGCATCACCGGAAGCCTTTGAGAACTTACGCAGACGTTTTGCAACAAATATCCAGTTCAGCGCCGTACCAATGGCAAGACCGATACCAATCCATGCCTGACCGAAGCCAAAGGCAAAGATGCTGCCGGGGAGACCCATTAAAAGCCAGGCGCTCATGTCAGACGCCTGAGCGCTCATAGCCGTAACCCAGGGACCCATCTGGCGGCCGCCTAAAAAGTAATCCTTTTCACCGTTCTGACTTTTTCTTGAACGCAGAAAGAACACCACGCCGATGGCTAGCATGGCAACAAAGTACAGAATAAACGCTAATAATTCCATAAATTCAAACCTTTCTTTTTGGTATATACCCAGCTATTCTATCATAAATGCCAAAATAATGCAACAGAATTTCATTAAATGCCGTTTCTACCGCAAAACAACATTGTCCTTGTCTAACATTTTCACCAATTCTGACAGCAAGGATTCATCCGGTGTTACCCACAGTTCTCTGGGTGCCATGGCGGTTGTCTTGGTTTCTTCAATGTGAATGCAAACTGCCACACTGCCACTGTGAGCTGATAAAAGCGGCTTAATTTTATCTAAGAGATAATCCTTGCCCAAGGAGAATTTCAGATAGAGCTTCCGGTTGTCCGCCGTGATTTGCTTTTCCGGCGCCTTTTTTTGCTCCTGTGCTTTTTCCTCTAAAGTCTGCGCCCGGTTTACCACAAGCTTTGGCTCTTCCTCCTCATGCATGCTGAGCCGCCCTTCGACTACAACAATGGCGTCTTCTAAAAGGCACGCCTTTGAGGCCTCATACACCTTGGGGAAAATTAAGCACTCAAGGGAACCCGTTAAATCCTCAATGGTCACAAAGGCCATGCGCTGACCGTTTCTCGTCAGCTTTTCACGAACAAAAGATACCACACCGCACAGGGTCAGGTTCATGCCGTCATGAGGCGCCACCTCGCTCATATCCGGCTCTAAAATCTCAATAATAGAATAATCAGACAAGCCGGAAGCTTCCTCCATGTGTTCATCCAAAGGATGACCGGACAGGTAAAAGCCAACACTTTCTTTTTCCAATGCCAAAAGCTTTTTCTGAGGGAACTCCGCCCGTTCCGGCATCACCTTGGCTATTTTAGCGCCTGCCTCATCGGAGCTATCTAAAAACATAGACAGCTGCCCTTCCACATTACGTTTTTTCTCCTCTGCTGTAGCTAAAAGCATGCCCTCAAACGCCATTAAAAGCGCTGCACGGGTTTCACCCATAGCATCAAAAGCGCCGGCTTTAATTAAATATTCATGAACACGTTTGGTAACATTTAAATATGTCGTACGCTTTACAAAATCATCATAGCAGGAGAACGGCCCGTTCTTTTCCCGCTCTTCTACAATGGCATCAATTACGCCCACGCCCACATTTTTTACCACTGCAAGCCCAAAGCGAATGTTGCCCTCTGATACTGTAAATCCACTGCAGCTTTTGTTAATATCCGGCGGCAGAACCTCGATACCCATACGCTTACACTCCACAGAGTACCGCGCCACCTTGTCCGGCGAGCCAAGAACAGAAGACAGCAGCGCTGCCATGTATTCTGCCGGATAAAAATGCTTTAAATACGCCGTCTGATAGGTTACATGGGCGTAGGCCGCCGCATGGGATTTGTTAAAAGCGTATTCGGCAAAATCCATCATTTCATCAAAAATACTGTCTGCCACTTTCTCCGGCACGCCGCGGCGCACTGCACCATCAATCACCACATTGCCGCTATCGTCCGTCTGCCCGTAGATAAAGTTCTTTCGTTCTTCTGCCATAACATCGGCTTTCTTTTTGCTCATGGCACGGCGCACAAGGTCTGCACGCCCCAAAGAATAGCCTGCCATTTCACGAACGATTTGCATAACCTGCTCCTGATACACCATACAGCCGTAGGTAACATCCAGAATTTTTTCCAAAATGGGATGCTTATAAGAAACACTTTCGGGGTGGTTTTTGTTTTCAATGTACCGGGGAATCTGGTCCATAGGTCCGGGACGGTACAACGAGATACCGGCAATTACATCTTCTAAGCTCTGGGGTTTTAATTCCTTAATAAACCGCTTCATGCCGGCAGATTCAAGCTGAAACACGCCCTCTGTTTCCCCCCGGGAGAGCATGGCATAAACCCCGGGCTCATGCATAGAAATCTGCTCCATGTCAGGGCGCGGCTTTCCTGAGGATTCAATAATCAACAACGCTTCGTCAATGATTGACAGATTGCGAAGACCTAAAAAATCCATCTTTAAAAAGCCCAGCTCTTCAATATTCCCCATCGGGAACTGAGTGGTGACAACATCGTCATTTGTCTGAATGGGAATATGGTCCGTAATCACATCACGCGAGATAACCACACCGGCTGCATGGGTGCCGGCATTACGCACCAAGCCCTCCAGCGCCATGGCTTCATCCAAAAGCTCATGAACCTGAGGGTCTTCCTCATATTTTTTCTTTAAATCAGGGTTCTGCTCCAAAGCACTTTTAATGGTAATTTTGAGCTCCTGCGGAATCATTTTGGCAACGGCATCGGTTTCGGCATAACCAATATCCAGCACCCTGCCCACATCACGAACCGCCGCCTTTGCCTTCATGGCATTAAAGGTAATAATTTGTGATACCCTGTCTCTGCCGTATTTGGAAACCACATAATCAATGACGCGCTGGCGTTTTTCATTACAAATATCCACGTCAATATCCGGCATGCTGATACGTTCCGGATTCAAAAATCGTTCAAACAGCAGGTTATAAGGCAGGGGGTCCACATTGGTGATTTCAAGGCAATATGCAACCAAGCTCCCTGCCGCACTGCCACGACCGGGACCCACGGGAATGCCGTTGTCTTTAGCATATTTAATAAAGTCCCAAACAATTAGAAAATAATCCACATACCCCATGCCGGAGATAACCCCCAGCTCATACCTAAGGCGTTCTTCGGCTTCAAGATTTCCCTCGCCGTAGCGCTTTTTCAGTCCGGCTTCACACAATGAGGTCAGATATTCCAGCGAGTCTCCGTCGTTTGGCACAGCATATTTAGGCAGCAGGAGATTGCCAAAGGTAAAGTCCACCTGACAACGCTCGGCAATTTTCTGTGTATTTAACAGCGCATCGGGAATGTTTCCGAATAACTGCTCCATTTCTGCTTCACTTTTTAAATAAAATTCATCGGTTTCAAACCGCATACGGTCAGCCTCTGCCACCTTGCGGTTGGTCTGGATGCACATTAAAACATCCTGATGCTTGGCATCTTCCTTTTTAATGTAGTGAACATCGTTGGTGGCAACCAGAGAAAGGCCGTATTCTTTGGCTAAAGAAATTAGCTTCATGTTCACTTTTTTCTGCTCGGGGATGCCATGATCCTGCAGTTCCAAAAAGAAATGCTCCCGGTCAAACAGCTTAAGGTACGCCTCAATCTGCTCCCTTGCCCCTTTTTCGTCGTTTTCGAGCAGGGCATGGGGAATATCCCCGGCAAGACAGGCAGACAGGGCAATCAGCCCCTCAGTGTGCCCACGAAGCTGCGCTTTATCCACACGGGGTTTATAATAGAACCCGTCAGTAAAACCGGCTGATACGATTTTAACCAGATTTTTATACCCCGTCATATTTTCAGCCAGCAGCACCAAATGACCGGTGCGGTTGCCGTTTTCGTGGGTGCGGTCATGCATGCTGACACCAGCGGTATACACCTCACAGCCAATGACCGGATGAATCCCTGCCGCCTTCGCCTTTTTATAAAAATCTACCACGCCGTACATGGCACCGTGGTCAGTGATGGCAATGGCTGTCATGCCCTGCTCCTTTGCCCGGTCAAGCAAGGCATCCAAACGACAAAGACCATCTAAAAAGCTATATTCAGTATGTACATGCAAATGTGCAAATCCCATAACCGATTCCTCTTTTTCCATATAATCTCACAGAGTTTTTCATGCTGTTTTTGAAATAAACGCACCCTTTTCGTTCATTGACCGCCCGGCCTTAAACAAAAATCTAGTAGTACTTTTTAATTTCCTTCCCATAAACCGGCTCAAAAAATCCGGCGCCGGAGGGTTCAATGCCTGCCGCATATAAGTGAGATGTGTCCCCCACCTTTTTGCAGCGGAAGCAAAGCTTGCCCCGTTCCCGCTCTTCGGTTTCCACAACCGTTACTGAGGTGGGTGCTACAAAAAAGTTTTGCCACAAAACCGGTGCTGAAACCCCTAACAGATGCGATAACACCACAAACTGAACCCCTAGGTGGCAAAAGAAAACCAGCACCTTTTCGTTGCCTTTTTCCGTTATGTAATAGTTATCCTGCCGCACATAGCCAAAGGCTTCTAAAAGTTCATCAACTCCGCGGCAAACCATTTCCCGACGCGCGGCAACCTCACCGGTCTGCATCACAGGTGCGTTCACCCAGTTGTGCCTGTCATACATGTCTTCGAAATTTGTCCAATACGCCGGCATAAAATCCCAGGGGATTGTTTCCTCACCGGTTACCGGATCTTCTACTGGCACATGGAACTCCCTGAGCCACTCCAGAGTCACAAGCTCATCGCTCTTTTTCTGTAAGGCGATTTTTGCCGTATCCTGTGCACGGCCCAAGGGTGAGCAGTAAAAATGGTCTGCCTGCCATGCAAGCACACGGGGTGATAAGGCTTCTGCCTCCCGTCTGCCGCGGTCTGTTACGGTGTCGTTTTCATAGTCCGGGTCTCCGTGCCGGATAAATATCAATTTCATAATCGTTCCCCTTCCGGTATCGTTTGTATCATATTGGTGTGCCTGCGCGTCACATGTGTGGCGAAAACGCCACGCAGCTTGGCAGAAAAAGAAGCACCATAGCCAAGATTCGCAGAAAAAACACACTGAAAAAATATTTCTTAATGCCGGCGCATTTATGCAAATCAATTTCTTAATGATATTAAAATATATTTTACATTGTTACTTACGTTTTTTGTTTTGTACGGCTATCTTTTGTTCACAAACTAAAGGATAGACCATAATATCTTGCTGGTCCAAATTCTCTTGATGTAAATCCACAGCACAAACATTGCTGTTGTGATACGTTGTATAGTAATAGACGCCTGTATCTGTATTACAGCATGATGTATAGTGCGTTCTTTCAAAGTCCTGCCCCACTTGCACGCAGCCATGTTGCTGATAAACGCCATAAAGCACATGAAAAAAGGAATTAACCCTTTGCTGCTCCGTGTCACCATAGATGCTGTTAAGCTTTAAAAAGCATGCCTTAACAAACCGGGAAGCCGAAGATAAGTCCCCGGGAAGCCCTATGCCACCCATGCCTCTGCTGTAGGGTTCTAAATCCAGCTTCTCTGAAAAGCGGTTTTTGGGTTCTGACGGCATCACCGATAAAAAATCGGTTAAATGCATCATTTGCATTGCAAAAGGCGGATTGTTTGTGAGCACCCCGGCAGGATTTTCAAAAATACGCAAGCCTTCACGGGTTTGCTCAACCGTTATGCTTCTTTGCCCATCAGCGCAGAACCAATGCAACGGCGATGGTTTTAAGGCTTCGTTAAAGGCTTCATCTGTAATGCACATTGCTTCAAAGAGCTTTTCTGCGTCTGCCACTGTTTTGCATTGAGATAAAATCCAGGGAATCAGTTCAAAGGAAGCAACGTTGTCTTGGGTGCAGGAGGGTTTTCTGTATACAGCGTTAACCGGAAAGTTCAGCCCGGCAATGCTAAGCCCCTTTTCATTGGTTGCATCAAAATATAAAGGATATCCATCCACAGGCAATGCCATGCCGATGATGGCATAATGGTCATCCAGCACGATTCCGTTTCGAAATAAAAACGGATAGCGCCGCGGCGTGATAACGATTTTTTCACCAAACCCGTGCTCATAATCCAAATTTCTTCCAAAATAGTGATGCTTTGACGTAACAGAAATTGCCGTACACATAAAATGCGCTCCTTTAATTTTTGCTTATTTTATGTATTCTACGCAAAATCATACCGACATAAGCCATCTCACGCCTTTTGTTTCTCTGCATCAATTTTGTTTTTTGTAAAAACTCTACACGTAAAATTATACAATTAATATACGATTTAGATGCCAGATTAAAATGATATTATATTGGAAAAATATTGTTCAAGATAAATCATTTCAAATTTCTTCATTTCATCACCTCAAACTGGTTTGTCAGCTTGTTTTTTCTTTGCAGTAGTTACAGAAGCTATTAGCAATTTTCTAATTTTACTGCATTTATCATACATCTCAATGTATTCATCTTCTGTTATCATTTTCGTTTCTTTAAAAAGCCCTAACCAATAATCACTTTCATAACACTCTTTTAAAGCAAGCTGAATTTTGTTTATAAAATCAGCCTTACTTGCTGCATAATTTGCTTCGTGAATATTTGCACCGATTGATGTTCCACTTCTTAAAAGCTGATTTAACAGCACATTCCCTTTTCTATTTTCTTTAATGTCTGTGCAAAGATTTACAATGTCAACTGCAAATTGTTTTGATAAATCTACAAGTTTATTTTCTTTCATATTTTTTCTCCATTTAATGAATTGACAGCTCCGCTGTCATGAATTGGCTAAAGCCATGAATTGTTGCTATCGCAACATGAATTGAATTGCCTTAAATGCACCGCAAGGTGCAATTCATGAGCCGTTAGGCTCAATTCATGGAATCGCAGATTTCAATTCATGCCGTAAGGCAATTCATTGAGTTTGCAACGCAAACTCATTATATCATATTTTGCGACACATTTCAATACACGATAGCACACCAAGCATACTTTGTAACTGCACTTTGTTTTGCCTGTCAATTGACAGTGCCGCAGTTTTATGGTAAAATGAAGTTACTTTCAAATACCGGAGGTATTTCTATGCAGATTAAAGAATCCGCAGAAAATTACTTAGAAACCATTTTAATGTTGCAAAATAAAAAGGGCAATGTCCGCAGCATTGACATTGCCAATGAGCTTTCCTTTACAAAACCCAGCGTTTCTGTTGCAATGAAGAGTTTTCGCGAGGAAGGATATATTATTGTTGACGATAACGGTTTCATCACACTGACAGACAAAGGCCGCCTTGTTGCCGAGCGCGTTTATGAGCGTCACAGGGTGATTGCCAAAGCTTTAATGGCGCTGGGTGTTGATGAAGAAACTGCATTGGAAGACAGCTGCAAAATTGAGCATGATATCAGCAATCATACCTTTGAAAAACTGAAAGAATTTTTGTTTACAAAAGGAATTTTATCATAAATTAAAGAAAAGAGGTCCTGATCCATGGCAAAATCCTGTAGTAATTCCTCCTGCTCAAAGGAGTCTTGTGAGGGCTGCCAGCATGCCGCTCACGATTTTCGTGAGAAGCCTCACGATATGAGCCAAATTAAAAAGGTCATCGGTGTGGTTTCAGGCAAAGGCGGCGTGGGTAAAAGCTTAGTAACGTCTCTTTTGGCAGTTACCATGAACCGGTTGGGCTATCGCACAGCGATAATGGATGCCGATATTACCGGTCCTTCTATTCCTAAAGCCTTTGGCATCACCGAAAAGGCAACGGGCAACGAGCTGGGGCTCTACCCCGTACCCAGCAAAAACGGTGTTGAGGTTATGTCCTTAAATCTTTTGCTTGAGAATGAAACTGACCCTGTTGTGTGGCGCGGTCCCGTCATCGGTGGAACGGTGAAACAGTTCTGGACGGATGTTATCTGGTCTGACATTGACTTTATGTTTATTGATATGCCCCCGGGCACTGGTGATGTGCCTTTAACTGTCTTCCAATCCATTGCCGTTGATGGCATTGTTGTGGTTACCTCCCCGCAGGAGTTGGTTTCCATGATTGTTGAAAAGGCTGTGAAGATGGCAAAGATGATGAACATCCCCATTTTGGGTCTGGTGGAAAATATGTCATATTTTACCTGCCCTGATAATGGCAAGGACTACAAGATTTTTGGCGATAGTCATATTGACGAAATCGCCAAGGGTCATAACCTGCCTGTTCTGGCACGTCTGCCCATTGACCCATCCATCGCCGCCGCCTGTGATGCAGGTGAAATTGAATCCTTAGAGGCAGATTGGTTCAAAGCTGCGGCTGATTTGTTAAAAGGGATGTTAGATTAAAAAACTATAAATATCCCCCCGCATATGAACTGCACAAACTGGTGCAGTTCATATACAGGGTTTTTCATTTTTGGGCATAGCCCCAATGCTACTGGCGACGCCACATAAGCGTTTTAGATTGACCTGCCAGCCTTGCAACTACTACTTGCTACCAATAAATGGGTTCGTATAATACAAGGCTTCTCCTTGAGGAGAAGCTGTCACGAAGCGACTGATGAGGTGTTGTAGGGTTCGGCGGTTCCCGACGAACCGAATGCTTGATTTTTGGAACATCCTAAAGTTTGTTCCCTACATTTCCACCTCATCCGTCAAAACCTATGGTTTTGCCACCTTCCCCTCAAGGGGAAGGCTCTGCCCACATAACACTTTCTTCTAAATTTCTCTTTTATCCTACACCATTAACTTTATAGAATTTTTCTGTTTTATTTCTGCTCATCGGCAATAGCCTATTTTGAACCACGCCACAATGGCGTGGTTTTCATTACACAAAAAACCGCTGCTCTACGCCAAGAGCAGCGGTTTTTTCTGCCGGTATTAAATTATACTATTAAAATATTCGTCTGTTACCTGCAATTGCCTTCTTAGGATCTCGCGCCATAATTTTGGCGATATTTCTCCGCTTCCTCTTGATACCTTAGTACGTTTTAAAACGCCGTTATCCTCAGCCTTGCGGTAATAGTAATGGTCTGTATCTTTGTACAGTTCCCACCCATCGCGGTCACAAAATCTCTTTAATTCTCTCCAGTTTGGCACATAATACACTCCTCAATTTCCCGGATGTCATCCATGATTAAAGCTTTAAACACATATGGAATATGGCTTTGACGGTTCGGTGCAGTTGACCACAAAGCAAATTCATTATAAAAATCTATAGCGTAGTCAAATATTGATTCTGCAAGCTGTTTCTTGGCTTCCTCTATAGTTGGTGCATTTTCAGCTAAATCCAGCTCGTTTAAAGACAAAGTAACACTGCTGTCATCTTCCGGCAGAACGGTTGCAGTAAATGTATAGGCAGACAAAATCGCCCCCATAAATTCCACGTTTGCAAGCATCATATAATCACGCGTACGTTTTATAAACTGGGGGCGTGTTCTGATTACCGTGTCGGTTACTTCGCTCCAGTTTTTTCTTACATCCGTTGCATTCATAGTTAACATATCCTTCATTCCTTTCTGCTCACCTCCATTATAACAAAAAGTGTACACAATGTCAATAGTGTACACTTAA
>JAFWAT010000044.1 GCA_017507525.1 Clostridia bacterium
ATATCACCGGCAAGCTCGCAGGCATATTCTTCATCACGGCTTTCCGAAAGAATTTGCATCCGGTTTTTTTGATAATCCGGCATAATCAGTATCCATCCGCGGTCATCAATTAACTTGACGCCTTCCGTCAAATCAACTGTTTTATTGTTGATCAAAGATAAAATTTTACGCATAACAAATCCCTTTTTAGAAGCGGGGCAGTCCACCTGTCGGGCTATCTTATGCATTTTAGGTAATACCGTGGTAATATGCGACAGGGTAGAGCGATTTAAAAATAGAAATTCACAAATACGAATCACACTGCGAATAGGGTCAAAACACAAGTCATGCTGCAGCCTTGCTGCCGGTGTGTTAGTGTTTAGAAGCTGCGTCTCTAATGCATAATCTTCTATTCTTTTAATTTCTCCGCCAAGATGTGAAGCGATATCCAATGTGATATCAGAAACATGCTGCGGCATACATACGGTTGCTCCTTCAACGGCAGACAATACAATTAATGTTACCAGTCCATAGAAGGTATCACCGGGCAGAACGCTTCCGTATTCATCATATAAGGCACATTTTCCGTTCTCACCAATTAAAACGCCAAAATCAAGTTTATTTTCCTGAATTAAATGAGGTAAATAGTCGCGGTCGTTGGTAAATAAAACAGATATACCAAAAGCAGAACAAATTTTCATCAGACGGTTCTTGGTTTCTGAATCCTGTGCACAAACGCCAATCGAAAAACTAAGTCGTTTGCAGGGCGTTGTGGTGATTAAATCCTTAAAATAGTATAAGGGCATATCACTGACGTTGATGGGTTTTTGAATCTTTTCGGGGTTGATTCGCTTATAATCACCGGTCATAAGAACAGTATGCACCTTTTTAGCAGCTTCGTTTCCAATCGGTGTGCCGTTTGCGCCCAATAGCTCAATTATGACATTTTTGTCGCTAAATTGCACATGAATACCGCCGTCCAGGGATAGCTTTCTGAGGGCAAATTTTGCAACGCTTCTGTCACCTGCACCCACAAGATTATATACCTCGGCGCCGGCTGCCATCAATCCGGATAAAAATGCAAATTTAGGCATCATATAACGGCTGTCGTCGGATAAACTAAGCAAAATTTTAGCGTTCGGCTTTATGCTTTGCACATATGCCGATGCAAGGTTAATTATAAACTCCGGGGTTATATCGTCATTTAAAATACCGGAAAAACGATGTTGCACATGTGATGGCAGAGAAAAGGTCGATTGTGAAGAAGTGTAAATCATTTCCCTACCACAGGTCACGGTTTTGTATAGTTCTGTGTGCTTGGGCACTACGGTTCCACTCCACAATATGCAATCTTTCACGGTTGCGTCGGCACCAATCTCTGTCCGGTCTCCAATAACGGTATATGGCTTGATTTTTGCACTTTCATCAATGCTGCAATCTCTGCCGATTAATATGCCTTTAGACAGAGCGTCTGCAGCGAGACCAATATCCACATGCCCCATAAAAATGTCTTTATGACACCTTTGATAACTGTCAATATGACTAATATCACACCAGTAATTATCTGTCTTGTAGCCATAGAGAGGTTGTTTTTTTTGCAAAAGAGCCGGAAACAGATTGTGGGCTAAATCATAATGCCCATGGTCAGGAATAAATGATAAAATCTCCGGCTTCATAACATATATCCCAGTATTAATGGTGTCACTTCTTACTTCGTTCCAGTCAGGCTGTTCATAAAAATGTTGTATTTTACCATCAGCATCTGTTACAACGACGCCATAATCCAAAGGGTATTCTGTTTCTTTGAGCAAAAGGGTAGCCAGAGCGTTTTTTTCTTTGTGAAATGAAATAGCAGCTGTAAGGTCACTGTCGGTCACAATATCACCGCAGATTACAACAAAATCTTCATGTAAGAACGAAGCTGCCTGTTTCAGGCAACCGGCGGTACCCCGTGGTTCAGTTTCCTGAAAATAAGTAAGCTGTACGCCGTAATCTTCGCCGTCTTTAAAATGCTCTAAAATTAATTCACTTTTATAACCAAGTGTTACGCCAATTTCTGTAATATTATGCTTTTTTAAAAGACGGAGCAGATGTGCCATCACAGGCTGATTCATAACCGGTATCATAGGCTTTGGCAGCTTATCAGTAAGAGGTCTGAGTCGCCGACCTTCGCCGCCGGCTAAAATGATTGCTTTCATAACAACATCCTTTCAAGCTGGAATGTTGTTAGTTTGTGCATAAAATAGCGAATTATACCTTCTTTCCATGCGTAGAAGCATCTCTGTAACGTTTGGGTGTTGTACCGGTTAAACGTCTAAAAATTTTCCCGAAATAGCTTCGGTTTTCAAAACCTACGGCTTTGTGTACGGTATCAATCGAAACATTTGTTTTTTTCAGAATTTCTTTTGCCTTGTTCACCCTGACAAGATTCAAATATTGACTGAAATTGTAACCCGTGACTTCTTTAAAGATTTTTGAAAAATAAGAAGGACTTAGATACACCGCATTGGCAATAGAATTTTGGCTGATTTTTTCGTGAAAATGCTGTTCAATCAATTCAGTTGCTTGTTTAATAACGGTATTTCGCTTCAAAAGTGCAGACTGAAAAACAGCAAGCTTTAAATCTTCGCCTGCATTTGTAAAGCAGCATTTTAATTTACCGAGGGTATCGCAGCCTGATAAAGATTCAAAGTGAAAATGACGGTTTTTTTCCGGCAAAAAATGCCCTGCATACTCATATATAACTTCATATATCAAAAAAACGACCTGTGTGCATAAATTTTTTGTTTTTTGAAAATCAAGACCGGTTTGTTCTAAAACAGCTTCTAATGTTTGGTCAATTGTTTTTGTTGCAAGCTCCGGTTCGCCTTTTGTAATTGCATCTATGAGGCATTTTTTTAGCTCACAATAGGGTAGCTCGGGATAGTCGACAAGAGGGTTAATGGTTATGTAAAACAGTTTTGCAAGATTATACAGCTTAACAGGCTCAATACAAGGAAAATCGAGATGCTTGACATTTCGGCCTTGCTCGTCACAAATAATTGGAGCCGAAACAAACAAAAGTGACGAATCCAAAGAGGGAGCTGCCGCAATATGACAATAACCGTTTTGACAGAAGAAAACAGTAAAATACGGTGAAGAATTAACAGATGCAATCATTTTGTGAATGTCAGGACAAGTATCACAAATTTTACATGGGATTGATTCAGAAATATTATTTTTCAATATGGTATAAATTTGAATGCCGGTTGCGTATGTAAACATTTGAATTGTTTCTGATAATTGCAGCTTGTCAATCTGTGATTGGTGGTTCATAGTTGTCACATCCGAATATAAGTAAGATATTTATATTTTATCAAAACGCAATATTTGAATCAAGGGATTTTAGTGAGATAGGCTGTCACGATTTGACACAAATTGTCACAGAAATTTGAGAGAGGGGTTGACATTTGTAAAATTTACTGTTATAATTTATATATCACCAATTATACAAAATAAGAATTTTGTATAATTCAGAGGAGTGGTTTTTATGAAAAATTTGCCGCAAGACGTGCCATACTTCTTAAAAGACTTTATTACCTATATGGAAGCTATTCGTGGTAAATCAAAAAATACGGTTTCAGAATACTTCTTTGACCTGCGTACCTTTCTTCGCTACATGAAGGTTTTGCATATGAATGCTTCTTTAGATGAATTTGAATCCATTAGCATTGATGATATTACCATAGAATTTATACAATCCATTACATTACATGATTTGTATGAGTTTTTATCCTATACATCTTCAGAGCGTTTAAACAATGCAAATTCCCGTGCACGCAAGGTTGCTGCGCTGCGTTCATTTTTTAAATACTTAAATACAAAGGCTAAATTAATTCCTGACAATCCTGCCAAGGATTTAGATTCTCCCAAAATCCCAAAATCCCTGCCAAAGTATTTATCATTAGATGAAAGCCGCACCTTACTGTCTCACATTGACGGAAATGATAAATTACGGGATTATGCCATTATTACCTTATTCTTAAATTGTGGTATGCGGCTTTCTGAGTTAGCCGGGATTAACCTGAAAGATATTAAAGATGATAAATTGACAGTTATTGGTAAAGGTAACAAAGAACGCGTTATCTATTTAAACAAAGCCTGCACACAGGCGATTGAGGCATATATACAAAACGAGCGCCCCAAGGAAGGTATTAAACACCCTCATCAGAACGCTCTTTTTATCAGCCGTAATAAACGCCGTCTCAGCATTAAAACCATTCAGCATCTTGTTAAAAAGCATTTACATGCTGCCGGTCTTGATGATACGAAATATTCAGTTCATAAATTGCGCCATACAGCAGCAACGCTCATGTATCAACACGGTCATGTGGATGTGCGCGTGCTGCAAGAGATCTTGGGTCATACAAACCTTGCCACAACGCAAATCTATACCCATTTAGACAGCGAACAGCTTCGCCACGCCGCAGACAGTAATCCGCTGGCAGAGCCGGAAAAATCATAAAATCAAGATAAAATCAAGCCAACAGGACAATGATCACTGCCTAAAATATCAGAATAAATCACTGAATCGCTGATTTTATCCCGCAAACTGTCTGATACAATAAAATAATCAATACGCCAACCTGCATTCTTAGCTCTTGCCTGAAAACGGTATGACCACCAGCTGTATGCTTCCGTTTTATCAGGATACAAATAACGAAAGGAATCTGTAAATCCGCTACCAAGCAGCTCTGTCATTTTGCCCCGTTCTTCATCTGAAAAGCCGGGGTTTTTTCTGTTTGTTTTTGGGTTTTTCAGGTCAATTTCCTGATGGGCTACATTTAAATCACCGCACAATATAACGGACTTTTTATCTGCTAAAGACTTTAAATATTCTCTAAAATCATTTTCCCATTCCATTCTGTATGAGAGCCTTGCAAGCTCTTGCTGCGCATTAGGCGTATAGCAATTAACCAGATAAAAATCTTCAAACTCCAGCGTTATGGTTCTGCCTTCATGGCTGTGGGCTTCAATGCCAATATCATATTGCACAGAAAGGGGTTTAATTTTGGTAAAAACAGCCGTTCCGGAATATCCTTTTTTATCAGCACTGTTCCAGAATTGTTCATAACCGTCCAGCTGAATTTCTGCTTGACCTTCCTGCATTTTGGTTTCTTGAACACAAAAAATATCAGCCTGTTCTTTTTCAAAAAAGTCTAAAAAGCCTTTTGTCAGGCATGCACGCAGACCATTGACATTCCATGAAATTAACTTCATAAACGCTCTACTCCCCTTTTTATTGTAGTATCGTTCCAGCTGTAATGGCATTTCCCTTTACATAGTCGCTAACTGCCATTTTTTTCTTACCTTCAGCCTGTATAAAGGTAACATTTATTGCGCCGGTACCACATTTTACCGTAAAGGAGTTATCCTTTACGGATGTAATCTCGCCGGGTTTTCCTGTAAAGCCATTACCCTTTTCAGGTGTTGCCTCGATAATTTTTAACAGCTTTCCCTCGTAGGTTGTATGTGCATAGGGATAGGAATTCATGGCTCTGATAAGTCTGCAAATCTCGTCAGCAGAAGCGTTAAAATCAATTTTAGCCGTATTTTTATCAATCATAGGTGCATAACATGAGAGGGAATCATCTTGTTTTTCTCTTTCCAGTCTTCCCTCTTCCAGTGCTTTTATGGTTTCAAGGAGAACATCCTTGCCTAATTCACTTAATTTATCGTGAAGCGTTTCTCCAGTATCAGTTTCTTCAATTGCAATTTCCTTTTTTAAGAGCATATCACCGGTATCCAGCCCTACATCCATCTGCATGGTGGTAACACCGGTTTTGGCATCACCGCCAATAATTGACCATTGAATGGGCGCAGCACCACGGTATTTAGGCAGTAGGGATGCGTGTACATTGATGCAGCCATACTTTGGCAAATTTAAAACCCGTTCCGGCAAAATCTTACCGTATGCTACGACAACAAACAAATCTGCATCGGCTTCTTGTAAACGTTCAAAAGAAGCCTCATCCTTCATTTTTTCCGGCTGGAAAACAGGAATATTATGCAAAAGTGCACATTCTTTAACCGGCGGCGGCGTTAGTTTATGACCTCTGCCCTTTGGCTTATCTGCCTGGGTGACAACCAATGCCACATCATGCCCTGCTTCAATCAGTGCTTTCAGGCACGGAACGGAAAAATCCGGCGTTCCCATAAAAACAATTTTCAAATCTAGTTCGCCTCCTGCTGAATCTGGCTCTGGTCAATGTAATCAATGACCTTATCTGTATAAATAATGCCGTTTAAGTGGTCAATTTCATGGCAAAAAGCCTTGGCAAGCAGTCCTTCACCGCTCATTTCAACAGTTTCACCTTCAGGCGTCATTCCACGAACAATGACCTCCTGCGGACGCTTAACAGTGCCCCAAACACCAGGAACCGATAAGCAACCCTCCACATCAACCACTTCACCTTTTTGATATACAACTACAGGATTAATCAAAACAATCGGTCCTTCGCCAATATCAATAATAATGATGCGCTTTAAAATACCGATTTGCGGTGCAGCTAAGCCCACACCATTTTTTTCATACAGGGTCTCCTTCATATCTTCGATTAAGGATAAGATTTTTTCATCAATTTTATCAACCTCCCGGGAGCGCTTGCGGAGGCTGTCATTCTCGGTATCAACTGTTAAAACGTTACGTAATGCCATTTCTCTGTTCCTTTCGTTTCTTTACATAATATGTGTCGGATTGGTTTCTGCCAAAACGCTGACTGCTTGATTTTCCTTGCTCTTGTAATGCTTAGCAATGCAATCAGAGATTATGTTTAATATTGTATCATTTAATCTGCATTTAATCAAGATTCGTTTTCTGTATTTATTATTCATTTTATAAAATCCGCAGGCACCGGGACCTAACACTTCTGCAGGTATATTTTTTAGTGCATCCTTTAGCTGTTTGGCTGCTTTTTGGGCACATGTATCAACAAAGGCTTCTGAAAACCCGGAAAACACCAAAGAAACAATGTCACAAAAAGGCGGATACATCAGGCTCTTCCGGAGAGATATTTCCTCCTCGTAAAAAGATTGATAATCCTGCAGCTTAGCCATTTGCAACACGGAATTTTCCGGCATATAGCTTTGAATGAACGCACGTCCTGCGTAGCTACCTCTGCCGGCACGACCGCAAACCTGTGTAATTAAATCAAAGGTCTTTTCGTTGGCGCGGTAGTCATCTAAATTCAGGCTCATATCCGCAGCCAGCACCCCGACCAAGGTAACATTTTCAAAATCTAAGCCTTTGGTAACCATTTGCGTACCAATTAATACATCAATTTTATCTTTTTCAAACTGCTCTAAAATTTTTTGGTGAGAGTTTTTAGCCGATACCGTATCTAAATCCATGCGCAAGACAGAAGCCTCCGGAAAAAGCTCTGCAAGCTCCTCCTCCACTTTCTGGGTGCCGGTGCCAAAATGCTTTATGTAATGGCTGGAACACTCAGGACAAACGTGAAGATTCTTCTGGGTATATCCACAGTAATGACAAGTGAGAAAATCCCGGTTTTTATGATAGGTCAGCGCAATGTTACAACGGGGACACTTGACCACATATCCACAAGAACGGCAGGAAATAAAGGTAGAAAAACCCCGCCGGTTTAAAAATAAAATGGTTTGATGACCTTTGTCTAAATTTTCCCGTATCGCCTGTTTTAATGGATTAGAAAAGAGAGAGCGGTTTCCCTCAACCAGCTCGCGGCGCATATCTACGATGGTTACATCCGGCATTATCTGGCTGTTTGCACGATTTGTAAGCGTAAGCAGCTTATATTTGCCGGAAAGAGCTTTATAATAGCTTTCAATAGAAGGTGTTGCCGAGGCAAGCACAAGGGGTATTCCCTGCTGTTTTGCACGAATGGCAGCAATTTCTCTGGCGTGATATGACGGAACACTCTGTGACTTATAAGAGCTTTCGTGTTCTTCATCCACCACAATGAGCCCCAGATTTTGCAACGGTGCAAAAATTGCGGAACGTACACCGATAACAACCTTAGCATCACCGTTTTTAATGCGTTTATATTCATCGTTGCGCTCACCCATGGAAAGCCGGGAGTGCAACACCGCAATTTGCCTTCCGAATCGCCCTGCAAAGCGATGAATCATTTGTGGCGTTAAAGATATTTCCGGCACTAACACAATGGCTGTTTTCCCTTGATTTAACACCTTTTCAATGCACTGGAGAAAGACTTCTGTTTTGCCGCTTCCCGTCACGCCGTGCAGAAGAAAGACACCAAAGTCAGCCTGCGAATCCGAAATCACATCAATCGCCTTTTGCTGATCGCTGTTAGGGGTCAATGGTTTTGTGGGGCTGATTGTATGATAGTCCACCGGATTACGAAAAATTTCTATCTCTACAGGTTCAATCACACCTTTTTTCTCTAACGCACGAATGGCAGCGACGCTGCAACCCAAAAGCATCTGAATATCTGTGTTGGCAACAAATTCATTCTGCATTAAAAGCTCTATGATGCGTGCCTGCACCGGCGCTTTTGTCCGTGCAGTCTCCAGCGCTGTAAAGGCTTCATCGTAAGAAAGTGCTAATGCCGAGCCTTTTAAAACCTTATCCGAAACCGATTTTCCGTGTAAACCCATCCCGTATGGCACAACCGTTTTAATAGCAGCCAGATAGGTAGAAAAATACCGCTTTTTCATAAAGAAAATCAGTTCTAAAAGCTTCTCATCAAACAAAGGCTCCGGTTCTATGACAGAATCAATTTCTTTTAATTCTTTAATTTGTGTTTTATGCGGAAAGTCAACTACGTATGCCTCGATCCGTTGATTCGCTTTTCCGAAGGGCACATAGACAAGCATGCCGATTTTTATTTGATTTTCTAAGCGCTCGGGAATCAAATAGTCAAACAAACGATCTAGCGCCCGGGCGGTTTTATTGACAACAACAGATGCAATCTGCATAGTCTCACGCCTTTTCTCTGTTTTTTTGTTTCATGTGAAATATGATTTTGTCAACTCAGGGATAAAAAGTTTTGTTTTTCTCAAGGGGAAGGCGTTTTTATCCCTTACATCTCAAACGATATAAAGACTGTATAAATAAGTTTATTTTAACCAAGGAATTCAAATTTTAAAGTCTGTGTTTTTGATTCATCAGGTTTAATGAATTCAAGCATTCCCTTCTCTCTCATTACATCTCTTCCATCAGGTATGCAGTTTCCCGGTTCAAACCCCATCACATAATCATATTCACCCATCATTTTCCATTGTGTAAAGCACTTAAGCTCGTTTGCATCAAAAATCATTTTCATACCCTTTTTTATATTGGGGTTGTACATGCTGACTTCTGCAGTTTCTGAAAAATTATGATAATAACACATTTCTTCATAATCAGCTTGCGGGCTTTCCACCTTTAGGCAGTCAGCCAGACCTGTCTTGGCATGTTCATTGCGCGGAATGACTTCAACTGATGAAATTTTGATTTCGGTATCTTCACTTAAAAGCGGATAACCCATATTGCAGTGATACAAAATTTCATACGGGGCTACCGATGAACCTATATTTTTAACGGTATCCGTCATTGTCAATTTGTTTTCATCAAGAGACACAACATATTCTCTCTCCAGTATAAGCTTATGAGAAAAAATGCGTGCATCACGAACTGTTGCCCTTATATAAATGTTGTTATCTTCAATGCTGTATGCGAAATTTTCGCAAGGGATATTGGATATAGTTCCGTGAAGCGGAAGTTGCTCACCATCATCCGTGCAGGGATTTCCCACCGCCGTGAGTCCGCATGTGGTGCAAAATCCGGCAGTAAATGATTTTAAAAATCCAAGTCCTTCTTTGTCGTAGTAGTTTGGAGAAACATTTCCGCAGGCTGAGATAAAGCTAAAATTATCGCCTTTTAAACTAAGTCTTGTAATGTCTGCACAGCGATCAAGCGAAACCCAAAACTCAAGCCCTTTACCGTTTCTCACATATAGCATGCGCATACCATCGCCTTTGCCTCCGGTAAGCCGCATTTCCTCTACTCCATAAATTTGTGCCGGATGACCTATGTACTTATTCATAAATATTCTCCTTTTCATTAAATTTAAAATCATTGTCCGTTGCGGGTCGATGAAGGCATCGACCCCTACATTTTGTCCCTTATACATCTATCTATATAATCAGTGAACAATTGATAACGTATTTAGTCAAAAGCATCATTGTTTTCAATTTGCAGCTTACGCACCGCACTGTCAATGGCTTCAACTGAAAAACCGCGGGCAAGGCAATACCGTTTTGCTTTCATCAGGTTAGGAAAAGAAAAATCGCCTTTTAGCTTTTTTTCAAGCAAAGGTAAAACAGCATCGCTTTCATTCTGCGCATTCTCGCTTTCGTTAAGTTCAGCAAAAAGAGTATCTAAAATTTCCCGGCTGATGCCCTTCTCCATTAAATCATAGCGAATTTTGCGTGCGCCGCTTTTGCCGGTTTTGAGTGCTGATTCTATATAGTGCTTGGCATATAATGCATCATCAATATACCTATATTCTTTTAAAAAAGAAAGAACCCTTTCGATTGTATCAGGGTCACAGCCTCGCTCAAAAAGCTTGCGGCGGAGCGCCTTTTCCGTATAGCTATGACGGTCTAAGAGCTTTAAGGCATATTGCTTTGCATCCTGAACTAAAACCTCGTTGCATATTGTATCAAGCTCTTCTTCGCTTAGTGGTTTTCCCTCTTTTAAGTGAAAACGAAGCACATCAAAGTCAGAAATGCCAAAGGCAAAAGAGCCGTCTAAAAATACGGAACTGCGATTTTTGTGTTTTTTTTGGGGTTCAATTTTTGTAATAACCATAATGCTTCTCCGAAAAAAACAAGCTGCTGCCAAACGGATAACAGATGGATGCGTCCGATTAGGCAACAGCTCGAGTTATTCTGATGGTTCCTCTTAAAGCTTGTCGCAATAAACGCCCAGAGGATAATAAGGCAGCATGTTTTCCTGCAGCCATTTCATAGCTTCTTCAGGAGATAAGCCCCAGTTAGTAGGACAGGTTGAAACAACCTCAACCAAAGAGAAGCCCTTCTTCTCAACCTGACAGGTAAATGCCTTTTTAATAGCTTTTTTTGCCTGGTTAATGTTTTTAACACAGTCTACAGCAACACGTTCAATGTAAGCAGGACCGTCTAAGGTAGAAAGCATTTCGCTGACACGCAGGGGGAAGCCCTGTGTTTCGGTGTTTCTGCCATAGGGAGAGGTCTGGGTAACCTGACCAGGTAAGGTGGTCGGTGCCATCTGACCGCCTGTCATACCGTAGATTGCATTATTAATAAAGATAATGGTAATGTTTTCACCACGTGCTGCAGCGTGAACGGTTTCAGCCGTACCGATAGCAGCTAAGTCACCGTCACCCTGATAGGTAAAGACGATGTTATCCTGATTGGTACGTTTGATGCCGGTAGCAACAGCAGGCGCACGGCCATGAGCTGCTTCTACCATATCGCAGTTAAAGTAATCATAAGCAAAAACTGAGCAGCCAACAGGTGCAACACCAACAGTTTTGCCCTCAATACCCAATTCGTCAATAACTTCTGCAACCAAACGGTGCACAATACCATGGGTACAACCGGGGCAATAATGCAGAGGCACATCGCACAGTGCATGGGGTTTTTTAAATACTTGTTTCATTATGCGATACCTCCTACGATTTCTTTCATTTTTTCAATAATTTCGTTAGGATACGGAATATTGCCGCCCCATCTGCCGTAGAAATGAACGGGAACTTTAGATTCTACAGCCAGCTTAACATCATCAACCATCTGCCCCAGACTCATTTCAACAGATAAAATAGCCTTAACCTGACCCACATACTGCCGGTAAGCTTCCTTCGGGAAGGGCCACAGGGTAATGGGACGGATGAGACCTGCCTTAATGCCCTGCTCACGCAGTTCATCAACCGCATTTTTGGCAATACGAGCAGTAGAACCGTATGCAGTAATCATATATTCAGCATCGTCCATACGATATGCTTCATATTTGGTTTCGGTTGCTTCAATCTGCAGATATTTCTTGTTACGCTCGGTAACAATCTTTTCTAAAACATCAGGCTGGATGTACAGAGAATTCACTACATTATGTTCACGTTCCATTTTGGTTCCGTTTGTAGCCCATGTTTTTTCCGGCAATTTTCTGCCTTCGGGCAGTTCAAAGGTAACCGGCTCCATCATCTGACCCAGCGTACCATCACCCAAAATCATAACGGGCATTCTATAAAAATCAGCCAGATCAAAAGCTTCTGCTGTTAAATTAATAATTTCTTGAACGGAAGCAGGTGCCAAAACAATCATTTTATAATCGCCATGACCCAAACCCTTGGTCGCCTGATGATAGTCAGACTGTGAGGGCTGAATACCGCCGAGACCCGGACCCGCACGCATAATGTTAACCACCACTGCGGGCAAATCAGCGCCGGCAATATAAGAAATTGCTTCAGCTTTTAAGCTGATACCCGGACTGGAGGAAGATGTCATAACCCTGGCGCCTGCAGCCGCTGCACCGTAAACCATGTTACATGCAGACACTTCACTTTCTGCCTGCAGAAAAACGCCGCCAATTTTCGGCATACGCTTCGCCATGTAAGCTGAGATTTCTGTCTGCGGCGTAATGGGATAGCCGAAGAAATATCGGCAGCCGGCCAGAATTGCAGCTTCAGCGATAGCTTCATTGCCTTTTAACAAAACCTTTTCAGCCATTTTATACACTCCACTTCTTTGCGATGTACTTTCTTATCTAAACACTTCAATTACACAATCAGGACAAATGGTGGCACACATAGCGCAACCAATACATTTTTCCTGTTCGGTAACCTCAACAGGACGAAAACCTTTTGCATTCATTCTGTCCTCAGCGATTTTGATAATCTTGTTGGGACAGGCAGTAACGCACAGGTAACAGCCCTTACATTTTTCTTCAAAAAAGACTACCTTTGCCATGATTCTCTCCATTTCCGCTGTGCATTTGCCACAGCAAATTTGATATAATTTAAAATTTTAAAGCCATATAACGGTCAATCGAAAACGTAGGAACTGAAAAATCGGGCGGAAGTGCCTCTAATACTGAGGAAAGCCCTGCAGCATACACGCAGGGAATACCGGTTTTTTGTGAAACCTCATCGGTAACCGCCTGCCCTGCTAAAAGCTCAGCTTTCGTTGTTAAACCGGCTAAATTTGAGCTGTTTACAAGCCCGGTAACCTGTAAGCGGCTAACAGCTTCAATGTTTGCAATCATATCACAAACAGACTGGCAATCAGCAGTGAGCGGTCGAAAAACATTGATAACAAACAGCATTTCAGGCGTTTCTGCATCAAAATATTGCTTATACCGCCCCAGAGCGATAGCGCCGTCATCATCACCGCCAACATCAAATACAACGGCAGCATCTTTCTCTGCAAACACACGGTAAATATCAGCAGGCAGTGACGGAACATCTACGTTACTGCTGGCATAGGGTGAAGCAATCACAGATATGCCCATGGCTTCAAGCTTCGCCTTTTCGTCATTCGTTCTGAAATACGGATTGACAATATCCAAATCAACAATATAAACCTTTTGATAGGATTTTTTCAAAGACAGAGCATAATTAATGGCAAATTCGGTTTTGCCGCTTCCGTAATGACCGACAATGACATGAATTCTCTGCTCCATAGAAAAATCCCTTCTTTTCAATTTATACATTTATTATATCATATTGGCATCACTTTGTACAGCAATTTTCTAAAAAAAATAAAGAAAGCGACATTTTTTTTACTTTCAATTGCTTTTTTAAGCTGTTTCTTTAAAAATATCCTAAAATTCCTGCAACAGTAGAATAAATAACGGTGCCAAACATGGCTGCAGCACAGATCATAGCTATCATACGAACAATTTTTTTCTGATTCTTTCTCATATCACTCTACTCCTTTCTACTCATGGTAACACAGAGATATTACAAATTTATTAATTTATAGCTCTTATACATAATAAATTTATAATTTGACCAAGCTATGTAGGAAAAGACAAGGAGTGATACACATGATGGTAACGCTTGTTAGAACCGTAATTTTATACATATTGGTGGTGCTGGCACTCAGACTTATGGGTAAGCGCCAAATCGGTCAATTGCAGCCCTCTGAGCTGGTAATCGCCATGATGCTCTCAGAGCTTGCGGCAATTCCGGTTGAAAATGTGGGAACACCGCTACTCACCGGTGTGATTCCGATTTTTACATTAATTATTGCAGAAACAACATTTTCCTATGTTACACTAAAAAATCGCAAGCTAAGAAAAATCCTATCCGGTTCCCCCACTGTTTTAATCTCCAAGGGACAAATTTTAGAAAAGGAGATGGAGCGGCTCCGGTTTAATATTGATGACCTGATGGAAGAGCTTCGCTCCTGCGGGTACCCGAATATTTTAGAAATAGAATATGCAATTATTGAATCTAACGGTAATTTAAGTGTGATTCCAAAGTCAAATAAGCGTCCCCTAACGCCGGATGATCTGGGCATTAGTCCTCAATATGAAGGCATCCCCTATCTTTTGGTTTCAGATGGAGTTGTCAACAAAGATGCCATGAAACAAGCCGGTGTGAATGTTGAATGGTTACTTCGTCATTTAAATGAATTCGATATTCACAACATAGAGGATGTATTTATCGCCACCGTTGATTCAGCGGGGAATTTCTTTATTCAAAAAAAGAAGAAAAAGAGTGAAAAACAATGAAAAGCTTTATAGGTGCTATGGTCATCTTTGCATTTATTTTTGCAGGCACAGGTTATTATTCAAAGGTATTATCTGCCGAAATTAACCATTTAGAACAACGACTTTCAGAGGTTACAGACTGTTTGCAGCATGATGACTGGGAAGGATGCAAAGAAAAAACAGATGCTCTTATGCATGATTGGAACAAAGCACAAAAATGGTTAAAATCCATTGTAAATCACAAGGAGATTGATTTAATTCTGCAAACATTGTATGAGATGAAGGGTTACGTTGATGTAGAAAATAAAGACGAAGCCTTGATAAAAGCCGGCGTTTTAAAAATGTTCTTTCAGCATATCCCGGAAAACGAGGCACTATCGATAATGAATATTTTATAAAATCAAATCACCGATTCTGCGCATAAAACATACAATGGAATTGTACCGGCTGAAGAGCTTTCTTTAGCTGTTTATATAAACCGGGGGCGGTTTTTATGCCGCCCCCATAGGTATACAAAGGATGTGAACCCTTGACAAACATTAACTGTGCTAAAAAATGCAAATATCAAATTGACGGAAAATGTTCCTGCGATAGTGTTATGCTGCCTTTTTTAAATGCCGAAACAGCCGGAGACCCGGAGTGCCCCTATCAGGCAGAACCTCATCATGATATCATAAAAAAAGACCTGCTGTAAAGCTACCTGCAGCAGGTCTTTTTTACTTATGATAACTTTCATTAGCATTAATTTTGTAAGCGCGGTACACTTGCTCCAGGAGAATCACCCGCATGAGTTGGTGCGGAAAAGTCATAGCGGAAAAGGAAAGCCGAAAATCGCTGCGTTTTTTGACCGCCTCTGACAAGCCGCAGGAGCCGCCAATTACAAACACAAGACGCGAGGCACCTTTTTGAAAAACAAGCTCCAGCTCTTTTGCGAAGCTTTCAGACGATAGGCTTTTCCCCTCAACACAAAGCGAAATAACAAAATCTCTGTCCGAGATCTTAGAAAGAATTCGCTCCCCTTCCCGTTCCATAGCTTGCGCTATCTGGGCGTTTGATGCCTGTTCAGGGGTCGCTTCATCTTTAAACTCCGTAATCGTCAAATTACAAAACCGGGAAAGACGTTTTTTATATTCTTCACAAGCATCCTTTAAATACTTTTCTTTTAATTTTCCAACACATAAAATCTCAACTTGCATAGTTACTCCTGCGATATCCAGTATTTTGGCAGAACGTTTAACGATATACCGTTTCCCACGGTCAAACCTTCATTATGTAACACATTAGAGACGGTTTCATATGCCAAAGAGGGCAAATTGTTTTCTGCCGATAAATGCCCCAGCCAGAAGGAACAGGTTCCGCTTTTAGCAAGGCGGGCACACAGCGCGCCGCAGTTTTTGTTAGAAAGATGCCCCAAATTCCCCAAAATTCGTTTTTTCAGATAAAAGGGGTACTTCCCGTGGTTAAGCATATCAACATCGTGGTTTGCCTCGATAATGACGGCGTCACTGCCTGATAGATTCTCTTCCACCTCTTTTGTGATATGTCCTAAATCCGTAGCGATGGTAAATTTATGGTTATCTGTTAGAAAGCTATAGCCAACAGGGTCACCGGCGTCATGCGGGATAGAAAAGCTTCGAACACAGAGCTCGCCAAAATCCATTTCCTGTTCCGTGATGCATCGGTTCTCTTCACGGACACTGCCAATAGAATCACCAATGGCAGCCCAGGTTTTTTCTGTGGCATAAATCGGCACATTGTATTTTCTGGATAAAACCCCGGCACCGGCAATATGGTCCCGGTGTTCATGGGTGATTAATATACCGGATAAAGATTCCGGAGAAGCGCCAATCCGACGCATGCACTCAGTTATGTATTTTCCGTTTGTACCGCAGTCAACAAGCAGTGAAACGGAATCATCGGTCACAAAGGTTGCATTCCCTGATGAGCCACTTAAAAAAGATTGAAACTTAATCACTCTACCACAACGCCCTTTTGCAGCATAATATTTGCATAAATTGCTGTTTCGCCTGTTGCAATTATCGCATAGGCTTTTTTTGCCCGTTCATAAAACTCAAACCGTTCTACTTCCGCAAAAGCCGCATCGCCTCGCTCATCAACCTCAGATACCAGCTTTTTATAAACATCCCAAATTGGTGTTTTTGCATTATCCTTCGGCATAACCTGCATTAAGGATACCGGTTTTTCTACATAAGTATCTAAAGGCAAAACCTTTAAAATAGCTTTTAACAGTTCAGGCACGCCATGTCCGTCTGCACGAATGACAACGGCATCTTTTCCAATGGTTTCTGCGGGAAAATTACCATCAGCAATCACGATGGTGTCACTGTGGCCCATTTCACATAAAACTTTGAGTAGCTCAGGGGATAAAATTGATGGAATTCCTTTTAACATATCTTGCATAACCTCTTTTTTATTTGTTATCTTTCCATTCAAAGCTGCCTGCAAGTAAATTCACGGTATCATTAGAAACAGTTAATAAACCGCCGTCAACATAAGCGATTTTTTCTGAATCATCTGCCATAATCACTTTACATTCTCCGGGTTTTATTGAGGTGATAAAAGGAACATGTCCGGAGAGCACTGCCAAATCCCCTTCAGCACCACGGAGAGAAATGCCCTGCACCTCATCCTGATAGATGATACCATCAGGAGAAGAGATGGTTAACGTAAATTTGTTCATCATCACACCTTCTTTGCCTTAGAGACGGCTTCGTCAATGGTGCCCACGAACAAGAATGCGGATTCAGGCAAATCATCGTGCTTACCCTCAATAATTTCACGAAAGCCGCGAATGGTCTCCGAAAGCGGTACATAAGTACCGGGGATACCGGTAAATTTCTCAGATACAAAGAACGGCTGCGATAAAAATCTTTGAATTTTTCTAGCACGCTGCACGAGCAATTTATCATCGTCAGACAATTCATCCATACCCATAATGGCAATAATGTCCATCAGCTCCTGATAGCGCTGCAAGATGCGCTGCACCTCACGGGCAACGCTGTAATGTTCTTCTCCCAGAATCTCAGGGGACAGAATGCGGCTAGTGGACTCCAGCGGGTCAACCGCCGGATAAATACCCTGAGATGCAATGTTACGGGATAATACCGTTGTGGCATCTAAGTGTGCAAAGGTTGTTGCCGGAGCCGGGTCAGTTAAGTCATCAGCCGGAACATATACCGCCTGAATGGAGGTAATAGACCCCTTTTTAGTAGATGTAATGCGTTCCTGCAAGGTTCCCATTTCATTTGCCAGGGTGGGCTGATACCCAACGGCAGAGGGCATACGACCGAGCAGTGCCGATACCTCAGAGCCTGCCTGTGTAAAACGGAAAATATTATCAATAAATAAAAGAACGTCTTGACCTTCCTGATCACGGAAATATTCTGCCATAGTCAAACCGGATAGTGCAACACGCATTCTGGCACCCGGCGGCTCATTCATCTGACCGTAAACCAAAGTTGTATTATTAATTACACCGGATTCCTGCATTTCGTTGTAAAGGTCATTGCCTTCACGGGTTCTTTCTCCTACCCCGGTAAAGACAGAGAGACCGCCATGCTGCTTGGCAATGTTGTTGATAAGCTCCATAATCAAAACGGTTTTACCAACACCAGCACCGCCAAACAAGCCAATTTTACCACCTTTTGAATAGGGGCAAATCAAGTCAATTACCTTAATACCGGTTTCAAAAATCTCCGTAGAGGTAGAAAGCTCAGAATACTCCGGTGCAGCACGATGGATGTCCCACCGCTCTTCGGTTTCAGGTGCAGGCTTGTTATCCACCGTGTCACCCAAAACATTAAAAATTCTGCCCAGAGTATTTCGCCCTACCGGAACGCTGATGGCATTGCCCGTATCGGTAACAGGGGTACCGCGCTTTAAACCGTCAGTTGATGCCATGGCAATACAGCGAACAACATTATCGCCAATATGCTGGGCAACCTCAACTGTCAGAGTTTTCTCACCGTTTGGCATGGTAAGAGCGTTATATATGGCAGGCAAACTGCCTTTTTCAAAGCAAACGTCAACAACAGGTCCCATGACCTGAGAGACAGTTCCTTTTGCTGCATTTGACATTTGTTCATACCTCCTTATGCATCACTACCTGCAACAATCTCTGTAATCTCCTGTGTAATCGCACCTTGGCGGGCACGGTTATAGTCGAGATAAAGATCGTCAAGCATTTGCTGAGCATTTTTCCCTGCTGAATCCATTGCAACTCTGCGAGCCGCCACCTCAGAAGCATAGCTTTCTCTCACAGCCGCCACAATTAAGGCTGCAATATATTCATAAATAGCTGAATTTAAAACGGTTATTTCATCAGGTTCAAAAACAATACTGATCGGATTGGGATTCTCATTTTTTTCTAGGGGAAGAATCCACTTAATCTGTGCTTCTTGAGACATGATAGATACGTAATTTGTGCAAAGAATGCCTACCCTGTCAAATTCCCCTTCAGAAAATCTTGTGCAAAGCTCTTTTGAAAGCTCTAACGCGTCAAGATAACGAAAGGTTTCTGCTAAAACTGGCTCGCTGCCATAGCGGTCACAGGCGCGTTTGCCGATGGGAATCACTTCATCTGCACGAATTTCTTTTGCAAGACGAAATATGTTGGCATTATAGCCACCGGCAAGACCACGGTCACCGGCTATAATAATCAAACAGGTGTTTTTGCCGTCTCCCTTTTTCAAATAAGGACTTTTTTCACACTCTCGGCACGCAGTGAGCATAGATACTGCATCTGTAATGGTGTCAGCATATTCCCGGCTTTTCATCATGGCGTCTGTCGCACGTTTAATTTTAGATGACGCAACAAGCCCCATGGCTTTTGTTAAATGCAGAGTTGAGTCAACACTTTTAATGCGGGTTTTTAGCTTTTTTATATCTGCACCCATAGAATCACCTCTGCATTTTGCCAAGTGCTTCTTTTAACAGTTCAAAATCAGCATCATCGGCATATCCGGCTTCAAAGCGTTCCAAAAGCTTGCTGTATTCGTTCTCTAAACGTTCATATAACGCCTGTTCGTAGGATTTTACCTCACTGACAGCAATATTATTTAAATAGCCGTTGATTGCGGCATATATAATCGCCACCTGACAACCCACACGCACCGGTGAATTTCTGTCCTGCTTTAAAACCTCAACAATTCGCTCACCCAAAGCAAGACGGGCTTTTGTATCCGCATCCAAATCGCTGCCGAACTGTGCAAAGGACTGCAGCTCACGGTATTGTGAATAAATCAGCTTTAGTTCACCGGATACCTTTTTCATTGCCTTAAGCTGTGCAGAACCACCAACACGGCTGACGGAAATACCCGGGTTAATCGCCGGCATAACACCGGCATGAAACAGTTCGGTTTCAAGGAAAATCTGACCGTCAGTAATGGAAATAACGTTGGTGGGGATATACGCCGAAACGTCACCTGCCTGGGTTTCGATTAAGGGCAACGCCGTAATAGAACCGCCGCCGTATGCTTCTGACACACAGGCAGCACGCTCTAAAAGCCTTGAATGGAGATAAAATACATCACCGGGGTACGCTTCACGTCCCGGCGGACGGCGAATTAACAATGACAACGCACGGTATGCCACAGCGTGCTTTGACAAATCGTCATAAATAATCAGAACATCCCTTCCCTGCTCTCTGAAATATTCTGCCATGGCACAACCGGAATATGGTGCCACATATTGAAGCGGTGCCGATTCAGAGGCTGAAGCCGAAACAATAATAGTATATTCCATTGCACCGGCACGGGATAGCTCGTTTGCAAGCTGAACCACCGAGGAATTTTTTTGACCAATGGCAACATAGATACAAATGACATCGGTATTTTTTTGATTCATAATGGTATCAATGGCGATTTCAGTTTTACCTGTCTGGCGGTCACCAATAATCAGCTCACGCTGCCCACGACCGATAGGAATCATGCTGTCAATTGCTTTAATTCCCGTCTGCAGTGGCACAGATACGCTTTTTCTCTCAATGATACCCGGTGCTTCCGATTCAATGGGGCGCTCCTCTTTTGTATCAATAGGGCCTTTTCCGTCAATGGGTTGACCCAGTGCGTCCACAACACGACCGAGCAAAGCCTCACCTACCGGAACAGAAACAACACGGCCTGTTCTTTTTACGGTTGAGCCCTCTCTGATTTCGTTGTTGTCTGATAAAAGGGCAACAGAAACGGTTTCACTCTCCAGGTTCTGTGCCATACCAAAGCTACCGTCTTCAAATTCAACCAGTTCGCTCGCCATACAGTCTCGCAGACCGTATACACGTGCAATACCGTCACCAACCAAAATAACAGTACCGGTTTCACGCATTTCAATGCGAGAATTATATTGCTTAATTTGTTCTTTTATAATATTACTGATTTCCTCAGGTCTTGCATTCATCTGCTGATCACATCCTTTATATCACCAAGACGACGACGCAGGCTTGCATCAATCACCTTACCGTCTATTTCAATAATCATACCGCCTAAAATCCCGGCATCAACTGCAGCATCCAGCACAACAGGATGCGCAAATTTAGCTTCCAGTTTTTTCTGCAGGGAACTCTCTTCATCTTGGGTAAGCGGCACTGCACTTGTAACTTTTGCTGTCAAAATTTGAGTGGCTAATGCATACAGTCGCTCAAATTCCTTAATGGCTTCCATAAGATACTGAATGTAAGAACGCTCGCAAAGTATCTTTAGAAAAGAAATCACATGCATGTGCAGCGAGCCAAAAGCCTCGTCAATTGCACGCAAACGATCTTCAATAGAAATGGCAGGTGACGCAAGCAAAGCAAGATACCCTTCATTTTCCTGAACGATATCAGAGACTAAAGCTAATGACTCAGATATTTCCTGACAGCAATTTTCTTCAGAAGCAAGCATAAAAAGCGCAGCGGCATATTCTTTACTCATGTCCGTCATTGTCATCACCTATTGTGTCAATCACAGAATCAATCAAACTCCGGTGATCGTCCATATTAATTTCTCTGGCAAGCAGCTTCTCTGTCAAAACGGCTGAAACGTTTACAATTTCCTGCTTAATGCCATCCGTTGCCTGTTTGCGGCGCAGAGAGGCTTCTGTTTCTGCCTGGCGGACAATGCCATCTGCTTTATCCTGTGCTTCTTCAATCATCTTTTCACTACGCCACATTGCACTGTCAGTCGCTTTTTGAATAATTGCCGTGGCTTCTCTATCTGCGCCATCCAGCTTCTCTTTCCATAAAAGTTTCTCTTCCATAGCCTTCTCTTTTGCTTGGTCTGCATCGTAATAAAGCTTGTCCAATGCTGACTGCCGTTGCGACAGCATTTTTTGAACAGGCCCGAACAAGAATTTTTTAACTAATAAAAACAAAATAAGAAGATTTGCAATTGAGATTAAAATCTGCCAGAGATTGACAGAAATAACAGCCAAAGATTGCATGGTTTGTTCACTCCAAAATTAATCTTACAAAGGTTTAGCCCACAATGCCCATTAAAATGTCTACCAGCATATTAGGAGCGACAAAAATCAGTAAAATAGCAATAACCAGTGCATACAGACCGGTTGTCTCCGCAATGGCACAGCCCATCAGCATGGTTGTGGTAACAGCACCTCTTGATTCAGGCTGACGACCGATTGCTTCGCAGGCTTTAGCAACAGCGTTACCTTCACCAATACCGGGGCCGATACCGGCAATCATCGCAGTTCCTGCACCCAGTGCACAGCATCCTAAAATGATAGCAATTGCAATTTCCAACATGTTAATTACCTCCAACTAATTTTTTCTTTAATTGTCTTTTTTCATATAAGTCAGCAGGAAAGCCGCTTGCCACATAGAGCATGGTAAGCATTGCAAAAATGTATGCTTGCAGCATGCCGCTGAAAATATCAAAGTAAATAGAAAGAATGGCCGGGAGACCGATTTGTAAAAATGGGAACTCTCCTAAAAAACCGGGCAAAAAGCCAAACAACACTTTAGATAGTCCTTGCAGGCCCGTTGCCACTAAAACTGAGATAACGGAACCAGATAGCACGTTTCCGTAATGACGAAACGCCATTGAAATCGGTGTTGCCACCTCGCTGATGATATTGAGCGGGGCTAAAAAAGGCACCGGTTCTCCAAATGATTTCATGTATTGAACAGGACCGCATTTAAACTTATAATATGTGATTAGGGCAAAAACAAAAAGCGCCCAGCCACCTACAATATTCACATCAGATGTTGGCGGATAAAGCCCCAGCAAGGAAAGCAAGCTGGATAACGCCGAAAGCGCCAAAATAGAAGTTACAAAGGGTGCAAAGCCGGAAAAATATTTTCCCATATTGTCATCAACCATTGCCTGAACCTTTTCTACAATCCATTCAGCAACATGATGGCGAATTAACAATTTTCCGCTGGTGATTCCATGGGTCAAAAAAAGACAGAGACCCAAAATGGTAATCAGCACGCAAAGCGAATTAACCTGAGATTCTGTAATAGGAAGATTTTGAATCGGCATAGGCAAAGTAAAGTATATATCTGCACCGGCAATATCAATCCCCCCAGCGGGTGCATTGGTTAGCACCTTTAGAGTAATTAAAAGTAAAAGCGGCAAAACCATCATGCAGATATACGCCATATCAATTGCCATAAAACCACGGCTTTTATGATTCATGCTGATTTGTCGCCTCCTTTGTTTGCTTTAGTTGAAAGGCTTTAATAAAAATCCCTATGCGGGAGAAAAACAGCGAAAGAATAACAGCCAGCGGAGAAAAGCATGGCAGCCAAACGCCGATGACTACAAGCACAAATAACGCTAATGTTCGCAGCGTGTGGGATAGTTTTATGATTTTTCTTGCTTCATCCTGGTCCGTATTTACTGCTTTTTGAATAAAAAGCCCCATACAGAAAAAATTCAGCACCGAAACTGCACCGCCCCAAAGATTGCCAAGCAGCACGGTATAATCCCATTTGTGTAAAAAAAGAAAAACCGCTTGCATCAAAAGGCTCAGGACAATTGTCCAGACAGCGACATAGGTTGTTTCTTTCAAAACTGTTTGATCAACTTTCATTACGGCATAAACAACTCCCTTTTGAAATGCATGACAATTTTGCTTATAATTTACGCAGAACGCTTTAATTATATGCAGTTGCGTTTTGTTGCACATGCTTATTTTACCATATTTTTTTGTAATAGTCAATATTCTCATACATAAACAAGTCTTTACGGATTTCTCTATAACTTGAAGTTTAAGCTCTTAATTGTACTAATGCAACCTATTTTTTCTGTAAACATCTAGAGAATTTCCTGACTGTCAAGCACCACCGTAAAAGGTCCGTCATTTACAAGAGAAACTTTCATATCAGCGCCGAAAATGCCGCATTGCATGTTTGTAAACAGCTCCTTGCATCTTGCTTTAACATGCTCATACAGCTCCTCAGCAAGGGTTGGGCTGCCTGCACCTGTAAAGCTGGGTCTGTTGCCTTTTTTACAATCAGCATATAAGGTAAATTGAGAAACAACCAGAATTTCTCCGTCTACCTGACCAATGCTTAAATTAATTTTTTCATTCTCATCTTCAAACAGACGCAAACGAGATACCTTTTCAATCATCTTATCTGCAATTTCATAGGTGTCATCATGAGAAACGCCCATAAGCAAAAGATAACCTTGACCAATTTTACCTGTTACCTGGCCATCAACTTCAACCTTTGCCTCTAACACCCGCTGTAAAACAAACTTCATGCATAACCCTTCTTCACTTTATTGAAACATTTGTTTTTTTACTTTTAATGACAAAATTTTTCTTACGCTTTGCTCAATTCTTGCCTGTGAGATTTCACCGGATTGCACAGCGCCTACAATAGTCCGATGGGCAGCCTCTAAATCAAAGGGCATTAAAATCATATCGACACCGGCCTTAACCGCTCGAACCGCTGCATCACCCGCAGAATATGCTTCCGTAATCGCACCCATACTGAACGAATCTGTAATCACTATGCCTTTATACTGTAATTCATGTAATAGCATATCCGTAATGACTTCCTTAGAAATAGACGCAGGCACTTTTTCGGTTACAGCATTAACAAGTGTCATGTGAGAAACCATAACAAAATCTGCCTCTGCCCCAACCCCTGCCTGGAACGGCAGAAACTCTGTCAGGCGTAATTGCTCTGCAGTCCGCGTGCTGGCAGAATAGCCGGTGTGAGAATCTACCTGCGTGCTGCCATGCCCCGGAAAATGCTTTAGGGTTGCGGAAAGTCCATTTTCCTGCATACCTTTAACTACACTTTCCACCATTTTAGAAACAAGCGCCGGGTCTGAACCGAAAGAACGGTCACCAATTTCTGTATTGTTTGGATTTACCAAAACATCCGCATCCGGTGCAAAATCTACATTAAAGCCAAGAGCCTTCAATTCTGTTGCTAATGTTTTACCAACTGCATATGCCTTTTGCGGGTCTTTTGTATCGCCAATCTGCTTCATAGGCGGATGTTTTGTGGTTCCCATGGCTGCGTTGCTGCCAAGCCGGGATACCCGCCCGCCTTCTTCATCAACGCTGATAAAGAGAGGAATTTTAGAATATGATTGGCTGTTAGAAATCATTTGAGCGGTTTGCTCACGGCTTTCAAAATTCTTTGAAAAATACACCAAACCCCCGACGGGATATTTCTTTAATGCCTCTCGGGTTGTTTCACCGGCAGCGACAGCTGTTCCAATTTTTGTAATAGACTCAGGCGTTACAAAAAACATCTGGTAAACCATGTCACTTAAGGTCATATCCTGCATCAGTTTTTGAACCATGTCCTCTTGGATAGCATTAGGGTCTTCAGAAGGAGCCGGTGATGCCTCCGGTACTTTTGATGCCTCAGGACTTGGGGGTGCAACATCGCTTACACCTGCTTTTTTTGTAACAAAAACGCCGGTATAATATCCGGCTGTAAACATAAATAGATTAATCAGCACCAAGATAACTGAAATCCAAACCAGTGGATTTACTCTTTTTTTACGTGGTCTTACCACCATTCTTCTTGACATAATAATCATCAACCTCAATATTTTTTATTTAGCGTATATATAGCCACGCTGATTATTTACATAACAAAAGCCATAACAACAAACAGGATAATTAAAATACTGAAATTACAAGCAGAATATAAGCCTATATAGGACCGTACACGGGTCGGTTCGTGCTTCGTGTATTCCTTTAAGGTAATCAAACTTGCAAGTGATGCAATCAGCGTCCCTGCTCCGCCAATGTTAACTGCAACCAACAGTTGTGAAAAATTATTCGTAAACTTTGACAGCAAAATGGCGCTGGGAACGTTGCTGATCACCTGACAGGACAGCACGCCAAACAAAAGTGTATTCTTATTTACCAAGCTTCCCAGTAAATTGTTAACCGCAGGAATCCGTGCTAAATTACCCGAAAAGACAAAAAAAGCACAAAATGTAAGTAGTAGCGGGTAATCCACCATTTTTAATGCCTTACGGTCTAAAACAAAGAGAGCAACAGGGATGATAATTAAACCCCAGTAATACGGTATGGAGCGAAAGACAATGGCGATGGAAAACACAAACAGCAAAAGATATATTACCATTCGCTTTTTGTTGTTCATTCTGTTAGTTTCATTTTTTTGAAGAATGAGTGCTTCCTTCTTAACAAACATACAACAGCAACAGGTAATTAAAGCAACGGAAATTAAAAATGGAAGCAGCATAATTTTCACAAAGGTCATATTGGGAATCGAAAAATACGAATACAAATACAAATTTTGCGGATTTCCAAAAGGCGTAAGCATGCCGCCCAAATTGGCTGCAACTGTCTGCATAATAAATGTAAAACTAAGCAGCTTTTTATTATTTGTAGAATCTAAAACAAAATACCCTAAAGGTAAAAACGTTAAGAGAGCCATGTCGTTTGCAATTAACATAGAACCAATAAAGGTAATATAAATCAGTGCCAAAACAGCCGATCTTGTATTCTTAAACAGGCATACAATTTTCTTAGCGACGGTTTGAAAAAAATAAATATTTTTTAAGGCACAAACAACCGCCAGCGTACAAAACAAACAAGTTAATGTTTTAAAATCAAAATACGAAATATATTCTTTATCAAAGGGAACAAAACAACAGGTTACAATTGCTGCCGCAAATGCTACCAACATCACAACGTTATTTCGCATCCATCTGCGCCAGCTCATGCTCATGCTCCCCTTTCGTTTATTAAAATCCGAGAATATTATACACCTAAGACGGGTAGGTGTCAAGAATTCGGTATATGAGTCGGTAAAAAAAGATGAGCTGCCATAATGACAGCTCATCAAAATAATCATATAATTATTTAATCATATTTGCAACTTCGCTGGCAAAGTCATCTTCACGTTTTTCCAGACCTTCGCCCTTTTCAAATCTTACGAAGTTAATAAGCTTAACGCCCTTAGATTCAAGATATGCCTCAACTTTGAAATCGCCGTTTTTAACGAATTCCTGCTGCAGTAAGCAGTTCTGTTCAAAGAATTTGTTGATTTTACCGCCAACCATCTTTTCCAAAATGTTTTCGGGCTTGTTAGCATTCTTAGGATCTTCTTTAATCTGAGCAATGATGATGCCCTTTTCCTTTTCAACGTCTTCAGCAGGAACAGTGTCCTTAGAAACGTATAAAGGATTGATAGCAGCTACCTGCATAGCAACGTCTCTTGCAGCTTCATAAGCTTCGTCGTCAGCCAGGCTGCCTTCAGCTTCAACTAAAACGCCGATTCTGCCGCCGCCATGGATGTAGGAGCAAACATTGCCTTCGATTCTTGCAAATCTTCTGATGTTCATGTTTTCGCCGATTTTAGCAATTAAAGCGGTTAAAGCATCGCCAACGTTCTGAGCGCCATCAAAATCTAATGCCTTTAATGCGTCAACATCAGCGGGGTTCTTTTCAGCAATAATTTCAGCGATTTTAGATACAAACGCCTGAAACTCGTCATTCTTAGCAACAAAGTCAGTTTCAGAGTTAACTTCAACCAATACACCGATTTTTTTGTTATCAGAAAGATATGCTTTAACAATACCTTCAGATGCGATTCTGCCGGACTTCTTAGCAGCAGTAGCTAAGCCCTTTTCTCTTAAGAAATCCATAGCTTTATCCATGTCGCCGCCCACTTCGGTCAGCGCTTTTTTACAGTCCATCATACCGCAGCCGGTACGTTCTCTTAATGTTTTAACATCAGCAGCTGTAAATGCCATGTCAATCTCCTCTTTTCTATTTAATTATTCTGCAATTTCTTCACTTGCAGCTTCTTCGCTTGCATCAATGCCCTGGCGACCTTCAACGATAGCGTTAGCAATGGTAGAAGCAATCAGTTTTACGGCACGGATAGCATCATCGTTACCGGGGATTACATAATCCACTTCTTCAGGGTCACAGTTGGTATCTACGATAGCAACAACAGGGATACCCAGCTTCTTAGCTTCAGCAATAGCGATCTTTTCTTTTCTGGGGTCAACAATAAACAGAGCGCTGGGGAGCTTCTTCATGGTCTTAATACCGCCTAAGAACTTCTCCAGTTTTTCTCTTTCATGCTTTAAGTTTAAAACTTCTTTCTTCGGAAGCAGATCGAAGGTACCGTCTTCTTCCATGCGAGTCAGCTGCTCTAAACGTTCAATCCGTTTTTTAATGGTCTTGAAGTTTGTGAGCATGCCGCCCAGCCATCTTGCGTTTACCCAGTACATACCAACACGCTCAGCTTCTTCTTTAATAGATTCCTGAGCCTGTTTTTTGGTACCTACGAACAGGATTTCACCGCCGTCTTGTGCGATGTCACGAATGAAGCTGTATGCTTCTTCGATTTTCTTAACGGTCTTCTGCAAATCGATAATGTAGATACCGTTACGTTCTGTGAAGATGTACTCAGCCATTTTGGGGTTCCATCTTCTGGTCTGATGTCCGAAATGGACGCCTGCTTCCAGCAGTTGTTTCATTGAAATTACTGACATTTCTGTCACCTCCGGTTTTATTTGCATAACCTCCGTGCCGGTCTTCTCCCACGGGAACCGCTTGCGCGGCACCGCCCGTAAAATCACAGCACGTGCGTATTTGCCAAAATAGTTTATCATAAAAAACGAGTAAATGCAAGCTTTTTTCTCACATTTACTCGAAAATACATCTTTTTAGTTGTAAATTAAACCTTCAAGTGTTTTCTAACGGCAATAAAGCTGCCAATTGCCCCAAGCCCAATGCCCATGCCAAGCAACGCCAAAAGCAACCAGGGGATTAAATTTCTTAATAAAATAAACTTCACAAAGCCAATGTTTAAAGAGAAAAACATCGTTGTTAACCCTTTATATCCCAAAACAATTAGTAAAAGGGAGAACACGGCACCAATGACACCTATAATAATACCTTCAATGATAAAGGGCCAACGGATAAACCAGTCTGTCGCACCGACATATTTCATAATGTTAATTTCCTTACGGCGTGAAAAAACAGCAAGCTTAATGGTATTAGAAATAATAAATATCGAAATAATGCCCAAAGCCACCATAATCCAAATGCTGATTTGGCTGATATAGCTCGATGCAGATGTCAGCTTGCGTATTGTTTCACCGTTACTGATCACGCGCACAACACCGCTAAGGCTTTTAATATCTGCAACTGTCTGATCCGACTTTGTTAAATCCTCACATGTTACCTTAAACCAGTGACGCAAGGGATTTTTTTCGTTTTGATACCGATCCAACAAGGAAGCATTGTCACCAAACTGCTGACGAAGCAGATTCAAACGCTCCTCTCTTGATTCAAAGATAACCTCGGAAACATTTGGTAAATTTTTTAGTGAGTTTTCCAGTTCCGTAATCTGCTCTGTTGTCTGGTTTTCATCAACCGTCAGCGTAATTTCATAATCACTGGCAATTTGCGTAACCATATAGTTTAAGTTCATTGTTAAAATCAAAAACAATCCGAAAACTAAAAGGCTTGCTACAACGGTAAAAACCGACGCCAAGCTCATCCAACCGTTTGAAAAAACATTTTTTGTTGCTTCCTTGGCAAAATATTTTACACTGTTAATTTTCATATCCGTACACACCTCTGGCTTCATCACGGGCAATTTCACCGTCTTCAATGGCAATTACTCGCTTCTTCATGTGGTCAACAATATCTTTTGCATGGGTTGCCATAATAATGGTCGTGCCACGCTTGTTAATTTCATTTAAAAGTTCAACAATTTCCATAGCCGTTTTGGGATTTAAGTTACCGGTAGGTTCATCCGCAATTAAAAACGCAGGATTATTAACTAAAGCACGGGCAAGTGCCACACGCTGCTGTTCCCCGCCGGATAACTGAGACGGATACGACTTGGCTTTATGGGAAAGCCCTACCATGCTCAGCACATTGGGGACTTGTCTGCGAATTTCACGGCGGCTGGCGCCGATAATTTCCATAGCAAAAGAAACGTTTTCATAAACTGTTTTTTTAGGCAAAAGGCGAAAGTCCTGAAACACAACGCCCATGTTGCGCCGCAGATACGGAATATCCTTCTGCTTTAAGGCGCTTACATTGACATTGTTAATAATAACATCCCCGGAGGTTGCTGTTTCTTCATGCATAAGTAACTTAATTAACGTAGACTTTCCGGCACCGGAAGGACCAACAATAAACACAAATTCTCCGCGTTCAATATAAAAGCTGATGTTGTTCAGTGCCTTTGCACCGTTATCATCATAAACTTTTGACACGTTACTGAAAATAATCATAATAAAATAACTCCTAAAATTTTGTTGTCGTTGCGTTTAAGTATTTATTTACCAAAATAGCCACCTTAAAAATAACGGCATCATCAAAATTACGCAAGTCAAGACCGGTTAAGCGTTCGATTTTATCCAAACGGTATACCAGCGTATTTCTGTGAACAAATAACTGACGGGAGGTCTCGCTGACATTTAAGTTATTTTCGAAGAATTTAAAAATCGTCTGAAGCGTCTCGTCATCTAAAACATTAATGCTTTCTTTCTTAAATATTTCATCTAAAAAGAGTTCGCATAGCTTGCTGGGAAGCTGATATATCAGTCTGCCGATTCCCAGAGCATCATAGCTTAAAATGTAAGTTTCACCATCAAAAACCCGACCGATTTCTAAAGCAAGCTGCGCTTCTGAAAAAGAACGGGCGATATCATTGATTGAATCTGTCGGCGTACCCATGCCGACACAAACCTGCATCATCATTTCAGAATTAACAGTTTCAACAATACTTTTTGCAATTTTAGTCAGCGATTCACGAGTATAATCTGCAGGCAGTGCCTTAATTAAAACTACATTTAAGTTGTCTAAGCTGATAACGAAATCCGGTTCCGGAAACATGTTCTGCAAAATATGTTGCATGGAAATCTCTGTCGGTTCCTGGAGCTGAACAATGTAAACCACTCTGGGAATTTCAACATCAATTTGAAGCTCGTTGGCATGCAAAAAAATATCCCCCGGCAAAACATTTCCCAGTAAAACATTTTTTAGATAATTAATCTTATCATACTTATCACCGCAGTGCAGCTGAAGATTGGACAGGCTCACAGATAACAAGTGACAAAAGTTTTGTGATTCCAAATCAGTCCCGTGGACATACACAACATAATCCATCATGTTTCGCATACCAAAAGCAATAAAAGTATAATCGGTATATGTAATCGGCTTTCCGTTATGCATAGTATTCATGACAACATCATAGGCAAGCTCTTCATGAATCGGCTTACCAACATACGCCACAACAGTACCGGAATTATTCATAACGCCCATGTCTTTTCCGGATATGGCCTTCATTTGCTCTAATAACGGTTGAAATACTTGACTCAGCATCTACTCTTCCTCCGTCCTGTAATTTTTGTATCTACTTATATCATAAGTCAATATGATTCCAAATATTATCATATACTTTTTTTTCTAATTTTGCAAGGTTTATTTGCAAAATTTAATAATTTTTCACAAATTGATACATTTTTTAGCTTTATTTTTTAATAAAAATACAAAAAGGGCGATGTAAACATTTTTACATCACCCATACAAAAGATTATTCAGTTTTGCAATCAGATTCATCCGGCTCCTCAGCAGAAACGCTTTCTGCCTCATTTGCGCCGGCACCGGAAAAAATCGCTTCAAATTCCTCGCCGGTAAGCTTTTCTTTTTCAATTAAAGCTTCAGCAACACGGTCAAGCTCTACTCTGTGTGCTGAAAGCAACGCTTCACAGCGCTTATAAGCTGCGTCGATGATGTTTCTAACCTCTTTATCTATCTCAGAAGCAACCTGCTCACTATAATCACGGTTTTGGCTGTAACTTCTGCCTAAAAAGACCTCATCGTTATCAGAGCCAAAGGTCATGGGACCTAACGTATCGCTCATACCGTATTTCATGACCATATCACGGGCAATTTTAGTAGAGCGCATAATGTCATTAGATGCACCGGTGCTGATATCGCCCAAGACAATTTTTTCTGCGGTGCGACCACCGAGCAGCGTTACAATTTCATCTAACATGTGCTGTTTTGAAATATAGTTTCTGTCCTCTGAGGGGAGTGACAGCGTATAACCGCCGGCACGTCCGCGTTGTATAATTGAAATCTCATGCACAGGGTCACAACCGGGCATCAGTTTATACATAATTGCATGGCCGGCTTCATGATAAGCAACCAGCTTCTTTTCTTTATCAGTCACTGTTTTAGACCGCTTTTCAGGACCGGCAATAACCTTAATAATGGAGTTTTCAATATCTTCCATTTCAATTTTCTTTTTGCCGCGTTTTGCAGCCAAAAGCGCTGCTTCATTCATTAAATTTTCAAGGTCGGCACCGGTGAAGCCGGCCGTTGTTTTTGCAATTACAGAAAGGTCTACGTCCTCGGCTAAGGGCTTTGCGCGGCAATGCACCTTTAGCACTGCTTCTCTACCCTTAACGTCAGGGTAATTCACAACCACTTGACGGTCAAAACGACCGGGGCGCAAAAGCGCCGGGTCTAAAATATCAGGGCGGTTGGTTGCCGCAATGATAATAATGCCCTCATTAACGCCAAAACCATCCATCTCTACCAACAACTGATTCAATGTCTGCTCACGTTCGTCATGTCCACCGCCGAGACCTGCACCTCTGTGGCGACCGACAGCATCAATTTCATCAATAAAGATAATGCTGGGCGCATTCTTTTTTGCACGTTCAAATAAATCTCTAACACGTGACGCACCCACACCAACAAACATTTCAACAAAGTCTGAGCCGCTGATGCTGAAAAATGGCACCTTTGCCTCACCGGCAATGGCTTTAGCAAGCAGGGTTTTACCGGTACCCGGCGGCCCTACCAAAAGGACGCCCTTAGGGATTCTGGCACCAAGTTCTATAAATTTAGAAGAATCTCTTAAAAATTCAACAATTTCTTCAAGCTCAGCCTTTTCTTCATCCGCACCGGCAACATCACGAAAGGTTACATGGGTTTCTCCGTTTTGATTCATTCGTGCGTTGCTTTTGCCAAAGGACATAACCTTGCCGCCGCCCTGAGACTGGCGCATAAATACAAACCAAAACAGAACGAAAATGCCAACTGTTAATAAGGTCGGCAGCAGCGAGAGCCACCAAGGCAGTTCTTGGGGCGCAGGGGTTTCCACCTTCAAAGTTCCGGCATCCATTTGCTCACGGATGGCGCTGCCTGCATCCTCGTATAATATATAAATTGAAGCAATATCACACACTCTTTTGTTTTCATTGGGTCGCTTCGGTTCAACATCAGAAAGTGTAATCGTTGCCATTCGATCTGTTAAAATAAGCTCCGATACCTTACCATCCCTAATGGTAGAAAGTAATTCAGAATAAGGTATACTGCGAATACCCGGCTCATAATTGAAAATGCCGAACATCAGCAAAACGATTAAGAACAGCAAAATATAAAAACCAATGCCGCCCAGATGCTTTTTTTTCAAGTCTGTCACTCCTTATGGACTTTAGAATAGAATTTAGTTTAACACAAAACCAAATAAATTACAATAAATATTAGAAAATTTAATTTTCTATTCATTTTTTGATTGGTCGGTTAATGTTCATATACACTACGTTTTAAAACGCCTACATACGGCAACTGTCTGTATTTTTCGTCATAGTCAAGACCATAACCCACAACAAATTCATCAGGAATAGAAAAACCAACAAAATCTGCTTTAATAGGCTTGGTTCTTCGATCAGGCTTATCTAATAAGCAACAAAGCTTTAAAGATGCAGGTCGACGGGCTTTGAGTTGTTCAAGCAGCGCAGAAAGTGTATTGCCGGTATCTAAAATATCTTCCACAATCAAAACGTGCTTGTCTGTAATATCAACTGTTAAGTCTTTTAAAATGCGCACACTTCCTCCGGAAACAGAACCGCATCCATAGCTGGAAACGCACATAAAATCAAAAATAGCAGGAAAAGAAAGTCCCCTTACAAGGTCAGCAAAAAAGGTGATACTGCCTTTTAAAATACAAACCATTACCACTTCTTTATCCTGATAAAATTCTCCCATTTCTTGTGCCATTTCTGAAACCTTTGCTGCAATTTCTTCTTTTGTTAATAAAATTCTTTCGACATCCTGCTCTAAATGTTTCAAAATTGTTCCCCCTTATGTAACGTAACACACAAAATTGTGCTTGTTTCCTTTGTAGCTGTAAATCGCCTGTCTCCTCGATATCCTGCAACCCAGGCAATTTCATTATCAACAGTTAAAATCGGAACCCGATCTCGCAGGAAATACGGCAACTTTTGATCGACAAAAAAATCCTGCAGTTTTTTTCTGCCTTCCATACCTAAAGGATAAAAAGCATCCCCCTCTTTTCGGGAGCGTATAACCAATTTTTTTCCTGCAAGCTTTTGCATATCCAGATAAATTATATCATTTCTTTGCCTTTCCGGCATTTCTTGTACTTCAACAAAGGTTACAGTTTGCCCGGTTTCTGATATGAAAACCTCCGGATTCCATTCATAAGAATAGGAGCAAACGGGCAAAATCCGTCGAATATACAAATTGCCATGGCAAATTTCTGCCACAACCTTGCCAGGCAGTGAAACTGCGCCTTGTTGTTTATGCAGAATCTCCATGACAGCATTCACATGACGAGAAGAGATTTCTTGCCTGCCGGCAAACTGCTGCATCAGGCGATATAACATCATGCCAACCAAAAATTCTGCATGGCTTAAAAGAGAACGGCAGGAGAATCCAAACCCCTCTGGAATAAAATGTTTCTCAGCTTGAAAAAGCTTCTCCGCCTCATCTTTTATATATGCACCGCAAGCCGCATATAACCCTATCTGTCCCTGAAAGGATTGTCTGAAGCTTGGACTAAATTGTTCTTCGATATAAGGAATCAGCTCATGACGAATGCGGTTTCGAGTATAGTTTGTTTCATAATTTGAAAAGTCTGTCCGATAGGACAGGTTTCTTGCCCTGCAGTACGCCTCAATATCCTGACGGCTTACATCTAACAGCGGACGGATCACATCACCGTTACAGTGTAAAATACCGCCCAAACCCAAAGGCCCCGTGCCTCGCATGAGTCGCATCAAAACCGTTTCAACGTTGTCATCGGCATGGTGGGCAGTTGCAATCTTATGAAAGCCGTACTTTTCTTGTAATTCACGAAAAAAAGCATACCGCACATTGCGACCGGTCTCCTCAAGACCGGTTTTCATGTCTTTTGCCAAAGCTCGAACATCGGCTCGGTGCACAAAAAGAGAAACCTTTCTCTCTTGGCAAAATTTACGGACAAAGGCTTCATCTTCATCAGCATCCTGTCCGCGCAAGCCGTGATTGACATGTGCTGCCGAAACAGAAATGTTCAGTTCATCTGATAACGCGAGCAAGCAATCTATGAGGCAAACAGAATCTGCCCCGCCGGATAAACCAACTAAAATCCGATCACCGGACAGGACAAGATGATGCCGCTTGAGTGTTTCCTTCACATTTGTCAACATATTACTCATGGTGTTTATCAAGATTCATAAAGCGTGTATATTGCCCTGCCCAGAACATTTCAATTGTTCCTGTAGAACCGCTTCTGTGCTTGGCGATGATGCATTCAGCAACATTTTTCTTTTCAGTATCCGGATTATATACATCATCACGATATAAAAACATAACAATATCCGCATCCTGCTCAATGGCACCGGATTCACGCAGGTCGCTGAGCATAGGTCTGTGCTCCGCACGCTGCTCCGGCGCACGTGAGAGCTGAGAAAGCGCAACAATAGGAACGTCTAACTCTTTTGCAAGAATTTTAAGTGAACGGGAAATATCAGAAATTTCCTGCTGACGACTTTCTGCTCTGGTTCCCTGCATTAACTGCAGGTAGTCAATGACCACAAGACCCAGATTCTTCTCCACTTTAAGGCGACGGCACTTTGCGCGGATATCGCTGATGGTTACATTGGTAGAGTCATTAATATAAATCGGAGCTTGTCCTAAGGTTGACAGCGAAGCTGCAATTTTTTCCCAATCATCATCCGTTAGTTCGCCCGTTCTGAGATGGTTACTGTCAATCAGCATTTCGGAGCTGATGATACGCGAAACAAGCTGCACGCTTGACATTTCCAAGCTAAAGATTACAACGGGTACATTGCCATGAACTGCTGCATGCGTCGCAATATTTAATGCAAAGCTGGTTTTACCCATAGATGGTCTTGCGGCAATCAAAATAAAGTCAGACTTTTGCAGACCGAACAAGGCTTTATCAAGCTCGGTAATACCGGTGGGCGCACCGGTCAGCTTGCCGTGATTCTGATATATCTCGGCCAAAGAATCATGGGTTTGCAAAAGGACATCCTTAATATGCACAACACCCCGCTGTTGCTGATTTTCCAACACATCAAAAATCAGTCGGCCGGCTTCATCTGCAATATTCTTTGATGCCGCCCCGGGAGAATAACCCATATCCATAATTTCACCAGAAGCATGAATCAGGCGCCTTAGCAAAGCCTTATCTTGAACAATGTCAAGATATTGCTTTAAATTTGCGGTGGTTGGCAAGGTTGAAGCAAGATAAGCAAGGTATTCTACCCCGCCAACCGCTGCCAATTGCTCCCGGAGCGTCAGTTCTTCTGAAACCGTAACCAGGTCAATGGCAGAATCGCGGTTAAAGAGCCCCTGCATGGCTTCAAAAATCAACCGATTCGCTTCAATATAAAAATCATTGTCTTTTAAATGCTCAAAAACCAAGGTAACGCATTCGCTATCAATCAGCATAGCGCCTAAAATTGATTGCTCCGCTTCCTTGTTATGAGGCATAACCTTTGGAACACCGTTTTCCATTATGTTTCCTTTCCGGTCACTGGGCTGTTACATTGACCTTGATTGTTGCGGTAATTTCAGGATATACCTTAACCGTTACATTTGTTGTGCCAAGGGTTTTTATGCCATCAGGCAATTGAATTTTCTTTTTATCAACAACTAAGTGGCATTGCATTTTCAACTGTTCTGCCACATCTTTTGCGGTAATTGAACCAAAAAGCTTTCCGTTTTCGCCTGCTTTAGCCGAAAAGGCAACAACGGCTGCGTTTAACTTTTCTGCCAGCTCCATTGCCTGCTTTCTTTCCTGCTCTTTATGGAAAGCTGCTGCACTTTGCTTGCTTTCAAGCTCAGTCATAGCACTCTTATCAGCTACAACCGCCAAGCCTTTTGGCAGTAAATAATTTCTTGCATATCCGTCTGATGCATTAACCATTTCACCTTTTTTTCCATGTCCTTTTACATCAGCTGTTAAAATTACTTTCATCTATATACACTCCTTAAGTAAAAATCTGATCAATCTACAGTTTCTAAATAATAGTCATCAATTGCCTGCTGCAAACATTCCTTGGCTTCTTCTAAGGAAAGGTTATTGAGCTGTGCACCGGCAATGGTCATATGACCGCCGCCACCCAGTTTTTCCAGTATCACTTGCACATTGATACCGCCCAACGAGCGACCGCTTATATTAACACCATTTTCTGTTTTGCAGAGAACAAAAGATGCCGTAATGCCCTTAATGTTTAACAACTCATCCGCCGCCTGTGCAACAACAATTTGAATATTTTTTTCAACCTCTCTGTAAACACTGATGGCAATATGGTCTCTGAAAATTTCAGCATCACGAATGATGGTAGCACGCTTGATATACGTTGTCAAATCCTGCTGGAACATGGTTTTAATAGCAATCGTATCAACACCTTGTTTTCGTAAAAACGATGCCGCTTCAAAGGTTCTGACGCCTGTTTTAAAGGTAAAGTGCTTGGTGTCAATGACAATGCCCGCATAAAGACACTCTGCTTCGAGTTTTGTCAAAGACATTTTATCGGAAGAATACTGCAGAATTTCCGTCAACATTTCGCAGGTTGATGAGGCATAAGGCTCATGATAAATCAGGGCCGTATTTTCAATAAATTCCGTTCCGCGGCGATGATGGTCAATCAGCACAATCTGCTTTGCTTTCTGCAAAAGCTGAGGCGCTTCTAACAGGCTGGGCTTATGCGTATCAACAACAACAAATAAAGTCCCCTCCGTACACTTTGCCATTGCCTGCTGAGCATTTAAAAACAATCCCTCATATTCTTCTGCGTTTTCCAGCCGATCCAGCATGTTTTTCACTGTCTGATCGTAAGATTCCAGTAAAATATTCACAGGTTTGTCTTGCATTTTACAAAGTCTGTAAACACCAAATGCAGCACCTAATGAATCGACGTCGGCATTTTTATGGCTCATAACAATAATGTTATCCGCATTGGTAATCAGACCGCTTAAGGCAAAGCTAACCACACGAGCTTTCACGCGGGTGCTCTTTTCATACTCTTTGCTTGTCCCGCCGTAAAAACGGAACTGTTCCTGATCTTTAATAACCGCCTGATCGCCACCTCGACCGAGTGCCATATTCACGGCAGCTTTGGCAAACTGATCGTTTTCAACTATATCCTTGCCGTTTAAACCAATGCCAATGCTGACGCTGGCAGGAATCGTGTTTCCTTCAGAAATGCCTCGAATTTTAGATAAAATATCAAATTTATTTTTGATAAAATCATCTAAACGTGAGTATTCAAACAAAATACAGTATTTATCTTTTTCGTATTTGATTAAAACGCCGCCGTTTTCGTTTGACCAATCATTAATATACTTATAAAGCTGACCCTGTAATTGCGGGGTTGTATTTCTTGCTGCTGACTCCATCAGCTCATCGTAGTTATCAACAAAAACCAGACATTCAAAAGTCTTCTCATTGATATATTTTTGTTTTAAATCTTCATATTCTGTGATTTCATCAAAATATAAGACGATAACATCACTTTTGGTGTCTCCGAGCTGTGAATTGCTGCCAAACACTCTGAACGTACGATTATCATATGTAACCGTCGTAAGGACTGACACCCTAGGGTCTGTCGCAGTTGTTTCAGGAACCAACCCCGGAATCAGTTCATGAATATTTTTATCATACAAATGCTGTTCATTTGTCATGACTAAAAATAATTCATTATACCATTTAATTTTGCCGTCTTTCTCAATGAGCAAAGTCGGAAGCGGAAAATGCATTAACGCATTATGAGTCTCCGAACCGATTTGCAACGTCATGGTTTCAAACATATCTGAAATTCTTTTTTCCGTATATTTTTTATACACGTAATTAACGACGCACAAAAGAGCCGCAATAATCACTTCTGCTATAGCGAGATAGCGATTAAACCAAAACGTTATAAAACCTAAAAGAAAAATAATGATAATGTAAAAGCCGCCGGTCATATAATATACCTTTGCTTTTTGTTTTGTATCCATGGCTGACTCCTCTCAAAGTCTGTTTTGTCTGTTGTTGTTTTCCTGTGTCTCTTTAGGACTAAGTCCTCTATAGTCAAAAAATGCATCAGTTAATCCGCAAAGCACTAAGGCAAAAAACGGAATCATAAAAAACATTGTTGAAAAGCAAATTAACGCTGCCGTTAAAAGTTTTCTCATAGTGCTCCCGGTTCCGCCCTGCTTTAACTTATAATTAAATACCGAAAGCCCCAATGCAAAAAACAAAAAGGATAAAATTAAAAGCACATTGGCTGCGGCATCAACAAACAAACCCTCCTTGGCAAAGGTTATTACAACAAACAAAACAAGGTATAATATAGCAAACTGTTTCTCTGCTCTAAGCTTTCCAAAGGGAATCAAAAACGACATATCCGTTTTTTGAACCATTTGTATTTTTTTATAAACAGAAATTAGTGCGTAAGAAAGCATAGTGCAAATGATTGTAAAAATCGCCGGAGCAAGCATAATCATTGTATCAACGGTTGCACTAATGACCTGCTCAATCAAAGCCTGATACTCCGGTTCGGGATAATACATCTGCATCATTTCCCGCATTTGACTGCCGGAATCAAGCATCATGCTGCTAAATGTAACGTCTCCTCCTGCCAGCTTAAGACCAACCAACAAATCCAGAAGATATAACACCGTGCACAGCAAAATCATGTAATACATGTTCATTTTAACACGGGTGCCAAGTGCCAGCGTTAATCCAAGTAAAATCATAGGCACACCACTGATTAACGCCTGCAGGGGACCTAAAAAAATCGTCAAAACAACCAAAATTAAGAGCGTATTGGTAACGCCCAAGACAATATGCTCACGATGCATCACAGTTCCCAAAAGCGCCGCAATCATAATGCCGATTACTATATTTAAAATGCCGCCTAAAAAACAATAGGCACCGCAAAGTGCGATTGTTAGCAAGGTATTCAAAAAATAAAATTTAAAATAATGTGGTTTCAAGTAAACTGCTCCTTTGTATCCTTTGCGTCTGCATCGATGTTATCGTTACATACAGTAACCCCAATATACCTTATTGTAACACAAAGAAATATATTTTACAAGAAATTTTACCAAATTTGATAAAATTGTTACGTCACTGATATCATTCTACCAATTCAGATAAGAAAACCAGTTCAACGTGGTTTTCAGAAAACTCCGGCAAAAGCTCAGAAATTGCTTCTGCTGTCACGACTCCGCCTTCATACCCAACATGGCCGATTGCTATGCACTTTCCTGTCTCTTGTGCAATCTTCATGGCTTTTTTGAGTCGTTTTTTGATGTAACCCTTACTCTTGCTTTCGTGTTCTAAAAACACCTCATTTTCGCAGAAACGAATCCCTGTTGCTTCTGCCATGTTCCGGCACACACTTTTAGAGCTTGTTTTAGAATCCAAAAAGAATAATCCTTTGGCTTTTAATTCTTCCATCAGCGGGCGAATAATATTTTCCTTTGTGCTGCTCATCGTTCCCATATGAATGTTGGCTCCTACCGCTTCCGGTATGCTCGTTGTCGCATCACTGACCCACTCTTTTATGTCTTGCGCTGAGTCCTCGATTTTAATAGGTCTTGGACCTAAATGCGATGCCCGGTCATGAGTTGTTGCCTGCAATGGCATGTGAATAATAACCTCTTTCCCGTTTTCCAACGCATCTTCTGCATCCTCTTCTGAATATTCCAAAAAAGGCATAACAGCCGCCGTCAACTTGCAATCTAGCGTAAGTATTTCATAAACGCCTTTTCGTTGCAACCCAAAATCATCAATGACAATTGCCAGCCTTCCGCTCTTGTCTGCATCGGCATCTAAGCTCACCGTCATGGCAAGCCACAATCCTAACCCTATACCGCCAAGAATCATGCAAAAATAGGTTGCTAGATGTGTGGCATAAATGCTAAAAAAGAAGAACCTTTTTTTCATAGAAACACCTCATTGTATGTATACGAAATTACAAGAGGTTTCATGACATAAAAAAGGCTGCAGCAAAATAAAATCATTTTGCTGCAGCCTCGTTTCTGTTTGTTTATTTATTCTAAATAATCCTTCAATTTTTTACTTCTGCTGGGATGACGCAGTTTTCTGAGAGCTTTCGCTTCAATCTGACGAATACGCTCACGTGTAACTTTAAATTCCTTACCCACTTCCTCCAAAGTTCTGGCGCGTCCATCTTCTAAACCAAAGCGAAGCTTTAACACCATGGCTTCTCTGGGTGTTAGGGTATCTAACACATCACTGAGTTGTTCCTTTAAGAGCATGAAAGAAGCTGCCTCAGAAGGTGCCGGTGCATCATCATCGGGAATAAAATCACCAAGATGGCTGTCTTCCTCTTCGCCGATGGGGGTTTCTAATGATACCGGTTCCTGTGCGATCTTCATGATTTCACGAACCTTGTCAATTGACATATTCAGTTCTTTTGCAATTTCCTGAGGATGAGGGTCACGGCCCAATTCCTGTACAAGCTGTCTGGAAACACGAATCAGCTTGTTAATGGTTTCGACCATGTGAACGGGAATACGAATGGTACGCGCCTGATCCGCAATGGCACGTGTAATAGCCTGACGAATCCACCAGGTGGCATAGGTACTAAACTTATAGCCCTTTGTATAATCAAACTTTTCTACAGCTTTAATCAAACCCAGGTTACCCTCCTGAATCAGGTCAAGAAAGAGCATACCGCGACCTACATAGCGTTTTGCAATGGATACAACCAAACGCAGATTTGCTTCAGATAACCGTTTTCTTGCTTCAGCGTCACCTTCTGCCATTCGCTTTGCAAGTTCCATTTCTTCATCAGGGGCAAGGAGCGGCACTTTACCGATTTCTTTTAGATACATTTTAACGTGGTCATCCACAGACACGCCGTCAGCACTTGAGATTTCAAGCGCTTCTGCATTTAAATCCACATCCTCAACCGGTGGCATGTCGCCAATTTCTTCCTCGATTTTTTCGAGCTCCTTGTCCATATCGGCAACGATTTCGACGCCTTCTTTTTCCAAGGTTTCATACAAAATTTCAATTTGCTCAGGATCCATTTCAAATTCGGAAAGGGCGTCCATGATTTCCTGATAGGTTAATATCCCGTTGGCCTTGCCTCTGGCCATTAAATCCAGAACAGTTTGTTGCTGTTTTGCTTCCATTTCTGGTGTCATTTCACCCTCTCCTCTCTTTAATTCTTCGGTAGATTTCATTTGCTTCTTTCACTTTACCTTCCCCGGCCAGTTTTACGGCACGATTTTTTAAATACGCTTCTTCCAGCTTTCGTGCAGCTTCCTTTGCTGCCTGCACGCTGTCTCCTTCAAAGCTGATGTAGAGTACTGATACAGCTGCTTTTTTTAACGCTTCATCAGATATAGCCGTCAAAAATTCTGAGCCATGCACTTCTTCGTGCTCCGACAGATATTCTACAATCATTTGAAAGAGTTTTCTGTGTAATTCACTGGTAAACCACGCAACATCTACTTGTTCTTTTGCTATTTCATAAACGCGGCGGTAATAAAACATTAAATTTAAAAGCGTTCGCTCCGTTTTATATGTAGCGGTGCTTTGCTCTTTTGTTAAATCGGAATGAATCGTTGTGAGTCGTTCCGGCATTCTTTCCTGATACAGTTCTTTTTTGACCTGTTTGTTGTTTCTATAATAAATCAGTTTAGAAACTTCGGTTCGAATGGATTCTACAGAAATATCTGTTTCAACAGATACACGTTTTATATATGCTTCCCGCGCTATTTCGCTTTCAATGTCTGCTAAAACTTTTGCAGCAGCTTCTAAAAAGCTGATTTTTTGGCTCAAATCATAAATGTCATATTGTTGCCTTAAACGCAGGAGTTGATATTCAACAGATTCATTGGCAGATTGAATGAGCTTTCGAAAGCTTTCAACGCCTTTTTTCTGAATAAACTCATCCGGGTCTTTTGCGCCTGAAAGGCTAATGACCTTTACAAGGTTCTCGGCCTCTGTTAATATCTTAATCGCCTTTTGTGCAGCTTTTTGACCGGCCTCATCACTATCGTAACATACAAACACTTGACCGGCATACCGTTTAATGAGCCGTGCCTGTTCATCGGTAAGTGCTGTGCCCAAGCCGGCAATTGCGTTTGTAAAGCCGCTTTGATATAAGGATATAACATCCATCTGACCTTCAACCAAGATTACGCCTTCTTTTGCGGCGGTTTGTTTAGCAAAATTCATGGAAAACAAATTTCGGCTTTTATAAAACACCGGCGTTTCCGGTGAATTTAAATATTTTGCAGGATTATCAGCATCCAATGCTCTGCCGCTAAATGCAATAATGTTACCGCGAACATCAATAATAGGAAACATCAGGCGGTTCCGGAAAACGTCATATATTCTGCCTTTATCATTCTTTTTAGCTAAACCGGCATCAATCATTTCTTCTGCCGTGTAGCCTTTTTCCTTCATGTAGTCAAGTAAATCAGACCAGGCATCCGGCGCAAAGCCTATGCCGAACTTAATGGCGGTTTGGCGGGTTAGCCCTCGCTTTTTCATATAGGCACGCGCCGATTCGCCGTCAGGCGCTGTCAAATTATCATAAAAATGCCGCGCCGCCAGGCGATTCATCTCCAAAATTCTTTTTCTGCGCTGGGCATTTTCATCACTTTGTGACCGGTTGGCGTTTTGTTCTTCCTCTAATGTCACGCCGCACCGCTGAGCTAAAAACTGGAGCGCATCTACAAAATCCAGATTTTCCGCCCGCATCACAAAGTCAAAGACGTTACCCCCTGCACCGCAGCCAAAGCAATAAAATAACTGCTTGTCTTCATCAACGTGGAAGGAAGGCGTCTTTTCCTTATGAAACGGACAAAGACCGACATGGCTTGTCCCGTTTCGTTTTAAATGGACATAAGCAGAGACAAGCTCAGCCAGATTTGTACGTCTGCTGACTTCGTTAATTGAGCTTTGCTTATAACGTGGCATGCCTGTTCCTCTCCTGTTTAAAAATTAAACCATATGATTATTCGACGTAAAATGAAAATTTCCTTTTTATTTTTTATATAAACCTATACTAACCATAATTTTACATTTTATGTAAAAATTCTATTTTACCTGCCATGCACGTGGCAAAAACAGATTTTTAAAGATATAAATGGCATAATTATCTGTCATACCCGCAATATAATCGCAAACATCACGTTCACTCGAAAAAACAACGTCTGCAAGGCCGGCTGTTTTTAAAATATCCGGCTCTTTTAAAAAGGTTTCAAACAAGGTTGCCAAAATGCTCTTTGCCTTTTCGTCTTCAGCCTTGGCAATTGAACTGGTATACACGTTTTTAAACATAAAGTCCCGCAGTTCCATCATGGCATCATGAATTTCTGCAGACATAGAAACATTTGGCTGATTTTGACTGTTTTTTACAATATCCACAATCATATTGTCAATTCTCTCGCCGTGCGTGTTCCCTAAAACCTTGCGACATTCCGGCGGAATCGACTCTGCTGAAATAACACCGCCGCGAACGGCATCATCAATATCGTGATTAATATAGGCAATTCGGTCTGCTAATTTAATAATACGCCCCTCTAAGGTTTTGGCTTCGTTGTCTCCGGCATGGTTTACAATACCGTCACGCACTTCAAAGGTGAGGTTCAAGCCGCCGTTGCCTTCTAAAACATCCACCACACGCAAGCTCTGCTCGTAATGGCGAAAACCTTCTGACATGATTTGGTTCAGTGCATTCTCGCCGGAATGACCAAAGGGGGTATGCCCTAAATCATGCCCCAAGGCAATTGCCTCTGTTAAATCCTCATTTAAGCGCAGGGCACGGGCGATGGTTCTGGCAATTTGAGAAACCTCCAACGTATGGGTCAGGCGTGTCCGGTAGTGGTCGCCCTCCGGTGCTAAAAAGACCTGGGTTTTGTGCATCAAGCGGCGAAAGGATTTTGCATGAATAATCCGGTCACGGTCCCGCTGAAACTCCGTTCGCAAATTGCAGGGTTCCATAGGCTTTTCTCTGCCCCGGGTTGCTATAGATCGTACAGCAAATTCAGATAAAGAGGATTCTTCCAGTTTTTCAGTAAATGTTTTAAAATTCATGAACGAAGCTCCTTTATGACAAATTTACTGTCCTTTTTTGTTCATTGTATTAGTCATACAATGAATATATACCCTTTTTTTCTTTTTTCAAACAAAAAAATTAAAAAAACTGTTTTATAGACAAAAAAGAGAGGCATTTTTGCCTCTCGATTTTCTATTATTTTATTTATTTTTATTACGATTTGCCTGTTTATCTCGTTCCATTTTTGTTAAAAGCTTTTTCCGCAGACGAATGGATTCCGGTGTAACCTCCACCAGTTCATCATCTGATATAAATTCAAGACACTGCTCTAAACTTAAATGGTCCGGCGGTGTTAAACGAAGAGCCTCATCACTGCCGGAAGCACGCATGTTGGTCACATGCTTTTTCTTGCAGACGTTAACTGTTATATCTTCTGTTTTAGCATTTTCGCCTACAATCATGCCTTCATAAACCTTAACGCCAGCACCGATAAACAGCCTGCCGCGCTCTTGTGCATTATACAATCCGTAGGCAACGCTGTCGCCGGTTTCCCAGGCAATCATAGATCCCCTGCTGCGGCTTTCAATTTCACCGCAGAATGGAATATAACCGTCAAAAATGGTGTTCATCACACCATTGCCTCGGGTATCACTTAAAAATTCACTTCTGTAGCCGATGAGCCCTCTGGATGGAATCCGGAATTCAAGGCGCATATAGCCGTTGTCTGTCGGTTGCATATTTAGCATTTCTGCATGGCGCTTGCCTAACTTTTCAATGACAGCACCGGAATATTCCTCCGGCAGGTCAATGCACAAAAGCTCCACGGGTTCTAAAACTTTATCATCCTTTTTCTTTAAGATGACCTCAGGTCTTGAAACCTGAAATTCATACCCTTGGCGGCGCATGGTTTCAATTAAAATAGAAAGATGCAATTCTCCGCGGCCGGACACCTTAAAGCAGTCCGCGCTGTCGGTTTCTTCCACCTTTAAGCTAACGTTCGTGTCCAGTTCACGAAAGAGTCTGTCTCTAAGATGACGGCTGGTAACAAATTCACCTTCATTGCCTGCAAAGGGGCTGTTGTTAACGAGGAAATTCATTGAAATTGTCGGCTCATCTACAGAAATAACCGGCAACGGTTCAATGCAGGCAGTATCACACAGAGTCTCACCGATACCAATTTCCCCCAAGCCGGAAATCAATACCACATCACCGGCAATGGCTTCGGCTGCTTCAATTCGTTTCAATCCATCATGGGTGTAAAGTCTGCCGCAACGGGCATTTTGTCTGGTTCCGTCAGCGCGGCAAATTGTAACAGTCTGACCTGTTTTTAAATTACCACGGTCAATTTTGCCTACTGCAATGCGACCAACGTATTCATCATAATCAATATTTGAAATGAGCATTCTAAATGGTTGGCTGTTATCGCCCTTAGGTACCGGAACATGTCCAACAATGGTCTCAAACAAAGGCACAAGCCCCTGCTCCATCTGATCCGGCTCATAGCCACTGACACCCTCTCTTGCAGAGGTATAGATAATGGGAAAATCCGCCTGCTCATCACTGGCGCCCAAATCAATGAATAAATCAAATATCTCATCCACAACTTCAGTTGGGCGTGCCTGAGGGCGGTCAATTTTATTGATAACAACAATGGGTTTTAAACCTAAAGACAAGGCTTTTTTGAGCACAAAGCGGGTCTGCGGCATAGGTCCTTCAAAGGCATCCACCAAAAGCAAAACGCCATCAACCATGCCCAGCACACGCTCTACTTCACCGCCGAAATCAGCATGACCGGGGGTGTCAATAATATTAATTTTTATATTTTTATACATAACAGAGGTGTTTTTTGACAAGATGGTTATACCGCGTTCGCGCTCTAAGTCATTTGAATCCATCACACGCTCTGTTACCTGTTCATTTTCTCTGTAAATACCGCTATCTTTCAGCATGACATCAACCAGGGTTGTTTTACCATGGTCAACGTGAGCAATGATAGCAATGTTTCTGATTTCTTTCAATGTAAATGCCTCCGGAGTAAAATTCTAAAAAACATCTTGGGTGCGACAAGAAATGCCGCACCCAAAATTTCATTAAACATCAATCAGATTAACCATGTTGAGATTGGTCTGATTCTCAGTTCCCTGCAAGCTTGCAAGGAATGCTTTTGCCGTATCAAGGCTGGTTAGACAAGGAACGGATAATTCTACGCTCTTACGTCTAATCTTAAATCCGTCACGGTCAGGACGGCGACCCTTGGTGGCAGTGTTAATTACCATGTTGAATCTGCCCTCCTGCAAGAGGTCTAAAATGTCCGGCTCGCCTTCGCCGATTTTATGAACCGTTGTTGCCGGCACGCCGTTTTTCATCAAGAATTTAGCAGTGCCCTCGGTAGAATAAATGTTATATCCCAGTTCATTAAAGCCTTTGGCAATATCAAGCATTTCGGGCTTATCGGTATCACGGACGGTGATTAAAATGTTGCCCTTTGTGCTCATTTTAAAGCCGGCGCCGAGTAAGCCTTTATAAAGTGCTTCAGAGAAATCTTTACTGATACCCAAAACTTCACCGGTTGATTTCATTTCGGGTCCTAAGGATGTATCAACATCATGCAGCTTTTCAAAAGAGAATACAGGCACTTTAATGGCTGTATATTCGCCCTCAGGATGCAGACCTGTGCCGCAACCCATATCCTTTAATTTTTCACCCAAAACGCAGCGTGTTGCCAAATCAACCATAGGAACATTCGTTACCTTGCTGATGTAAGGCACAGTTCTTGAAGAACGGGGGTTCACCTCAATAACATAAATCTCGCCCTCATGCATAACGAACTGAATGTTTACAAGGCCCACAACGTGAAGTGCTTGCGCTAACGCCTTTGTATAGGTAACCAGCTTGTCTTTAATAGCCTGCGTCAAAGTGGGCGCAGGATATACAGAGATAGAGTCACCAGAGTGAACACCGGCACGCTCTAAATGTTCCATAATGCCGGGGATTAAGATATCGGTGCCATCACAGATGGCATCTACTTCAATTTCCTTACCCATCATGTATTTATCGATTAAAATGGGATGCTCCTGCTTAACCATGGTGATGATGTCCATAAATTCTCTGACGTCATTATCATTATAAGCAATTTCCATACCCTGACCGCCAAGCACATAGGAGGGGCGAACCAATACAGGATAGCCAAGCTCATTGGCAGCTTCCAGAGCCTCTTCATGGGTGAAAACAGTTCTGCCGGCAGGACGGTCAATTCCGCACTGTTCCAGAATTTCATCAAAACGTTCTCTGTCTTCGGCTGCATCAACATCTTCTGCCTTGGTACCAAGAATTTTAACACCCATTTCCTTTAATGCGGCTGTCAGCTTAATAGCGGTCTGTCCGCCAAATTGTACCAAAACGCCGTCAGGCTTTTCAATCTCTAAAATGTGGCCAACATCTTCTGCTGTTAAAGGCTCAAAATAGAGCTTGTCTGCTGTATCAAAGTCAGTTGAAACCGTTTCAGGATTGTTGTTGATGATAATGGTTTCATAGCCTGCCTCACGCAGTGCCCATACAGAATGAACAGAACAATAGTCAAATTCAATACCCTGACCGATTCTGATAGGACCGGAACCGATAACGACAACCTTCTTTTTATTAGAAGATACCGTTTCAGTATATTCATCATAGGTTGAATAATAATACGGTGTAACAGCCTCATACTCAGCCGCACAGGTATCAACCATTTTATAGGTGGGGAAAATGTCATAGAGTTCACGCATGGCACGAACTGCAATTTCAGATTTGCCGGAAAGGGACGCAATCAGCTTATCGGTAAAGCCCATGCGTTTAGCCGCTTTCAATAAATCTTTTTCAAGCTCTTCGCTCTGCAGGCGTCTTTCCATGTCTACCAGATTCTTCAGCTTGTTTAAGAAGAAGGTGTCAATGGTGGTGATCTCATGAATTTCCTGAATATCAACATCGCGGCGGAAGGCTTCGCAAATAACAAAGAAGCGTTCATCATCCACACGGGCAAGTCTCTTGATAATATCCTTTTTAGATAGTGACTTTAGCTTCTTTAAGTCAAAAGACATAACGTTTAATTCCAGACAACGAACCGCTTTCATCAAAGCACCCTCAATGTTGTCTGAAATTGCCATTACCTCACCGGTTGCTTTCATCTGTGTGCCCAGTGTGCGTTTTGCTTTAACAAACTTATCAAAGGGCCACTTGGGGAACTTAATAACACAATAATCAACAGTAGGTTCAAAGCAAGCACAAGTTTTGCCGGTTACAGCATTTACAATTTCATCCAAACCATAGCCAATGGCAATTTTAGAGGCAACCTTTGCGATTGGGTAACCGGTTGCTTTAGATGCTAAAGCTGAAGAACGGGATACACGAGGATTAACTTCGATAACTGCATATTCAAAGCTTTCAGGATGTAGAGCAAACTGGCAGTTACAACCACCTTCAATCCCCAACGCATGGATGATGTTTAAGGATGCGTTTCTTAGCATGCTATATTCTCTTTCAGACAGTGTCTGCGCCGGCGCAATAACCACAGAGTCACCGGTATGCACGCCAACAGGGTCAAGATTTTCCATAGAACAAACGGTAATCGCATTTCCTTTACCGTCACGGATAACCTCAAACTCAATTTCTTTCCAGCCGGAGATACATTTTTCAATCAAAACCTGATGTACACGTGAAAGACGCAGGCCGTTGGGTGCAATTTCATTTAAATCTTCTTCCGTATATGCAATACCGCCGCCGGTACCGCCTAAGGTGTATGCAGGGCGAACAATAACCGGAAAACCAATTTCCTTTGCAAAGCTGAGTGCATCTTCGTAAGTATTTACAACCTTTGATGCAATACAAGGCTCACCAATGGATTCCATGGTGTCTTTAAACTCCTGACGGTCTTCTGCCATTTTAATAGCAGAGGTTGCTGTACCCAAAAGCTTAACGCCCATTTTATCAAGATAGCCTTCTTCAGCCAGCTCCATAGCCAGATTCAAGCCTGTCTGACCGCCCAATGTCGGCAGAATGCTGTCAGGCTTTTCAATTTCAATAACCTTTTTAACAGAATCTGCAACCAGCGGCTCAATATAGATTTTATCCGCCATCATTTTATCTGTCATAATGGTTGCAGGGTTTGAGTTAATGAGTACAACCTCAATCCCCTCTTCTGCCAGTGCTCGGCAAGCCTGTGTGCCGGCATAGTCAAACTCTGCCGCCTGACCGATAACAATGGGACCGGAACCAATAACCAGAACTTTTTTTACATCTTCACGTTTAGGCATTCTTTTTTCCTCCCATCATGGCAACAAATTCTTCTAATAAATATTCCATACTCTTCGGTCCGGGCTTTGACTCAGGGTCATACTGTACTGTAATCGCCGGATACGCCTTATACCGAAGGCCTTCAACTGTCTGATCGTTTACGTTGATATGACTGATTTCAGCAACATCGCAGGGAACGCTCTCTGCAACAACTGCATAACCGTGATTCTGGCTAGTTACAAAGGTTAAACCGGAAGAAAGGTCTTTAACCGGCTGATTCGCACCACGATGGCCAAACTTTAATTTTTCAGTTTTAGCACCCACGGAAAGCGCTGCAAGCTGATGACCAAGACCTAAGCCGAAGAACGGTTTGCCGGAAGTAAGCAAAGCTTTCACAGTCGGCAACAGTTCAGGATAGTCAGCTGGGTCTCCGGGGCCGTTTGAAACAACAATACCATCCGGATTTTCTGAAAGTATTGCTTCGGCAGAAGTACCTGCCGGATACACCGTCACTTTCGCACCGCGTTTTGTCAAAGAATCAATGGTGGTTCTTTTTAAGCCGCAATCCAAAACTGCTACGGAATACGCACCATCACCTACGGTGTAGCTTTCTTTTGCAGTTACACCATCAACTAACGCGCCAACCTTATATGCTTTAATTTCTGCTTCATAATCGCTGAAACAGAAACTGTCTGCTGTGATAATCATACCGTTCATAGCACCCTGCGAGCGAAGCACTCTTGTCAGCGCACGGGTATCAATGCCTGTAATGGCAATCACATTTTCGCTGTTTAAGAAGCTTTCAAGTGTTTCTTTTGAGCGGAAATTGTTAGGATAATCCGCTGCTTCTTTCATAATGATGCCCTTCACCTGTGCTCGGGATGACTGACAATCCTCACGGTTAATTCCATAGTTACCGATGATGGGATAGGTCATGGTCACAATCTGACCGGCAAAAGAAGGATCGGTAATAGCTTCTAAATATCCAACCATACCGGTTGTGAAAACTACTTCACCAACAACTTTTCCGGCAGCACCCAGACTCACGCCCTCAAAAACCGTGCCGTCAGCCAGTGCTAAAAATGCTTTTTTCATGGCTAAACTTCCTTTCTGTCTATATCGAATTAAATATACTGCATAATATCATCACGCATACGAATGGCTTCATCCTTGGCAGCCTTTGCAAAATCCTCAGGCTTGTAGTCACCTTTTTGATACGCACACATAATGCCGCGAGAGGAATTAACAATGGCACCCAAGCCGTTTTTATCAAAGGCACCTGCAACATCCTGTGCACCGCCGCCCTGTGCGCCATAACCGGGAACCAAAATGTATGACTTCGGCATCAGATTACGAAGTTCTGAAAGCTGCTTGGGATAGGTTGCGCCTACAACTGCACCAACAGGTGTGTAGCCGTATTTGCCTTCTAAACCATCGCCCCAACGATTCACCATAGATGCCATTTTTTCACAAATCATTTCGCCGTCAACCAATAAATCCTGTAATTCACCAGATGAAGGGTTAGAGGTTTTAACCAAAACGAAGATGATTTTACCAAAATCACGGCAGGCTTCTACAAAAGGCTTAATGCCGTCTGTTCCTAAATAACCGTTAACCGTCAAGCCTTCGCTTTCCAATTCGTTTAAAACGTCAATTTCACCGGCTTTCACCTTTGCAAGGTATGCACCCGCATAGGCTTCAGCTGTTTTGCCAATGTCGTTGCGTTTGCCGTCTAAAATAACATACATGCCCTTTTCTCTGGCGTAACTAATTGTCTCAGACAGCGCCCACAGACCGGAAAGACCATACATTTCGTAATAAGCAGATTGGGGTTTAACAGCCGGAACAATGTCACAAAGTCCATCAATTAAACCTTTGTTAAATTCAAGCAAAGCCGCGCCAACAGCTTTGTTGGTTTTACCATACTTTTCTATAGCCGCTTCCTGAATGTGTGCCGGAACGTACTCCCAGCGAGGATCAAGACCGGCAACTGTCGGGTTCTTTTTTTTCTGAATCTTTTCAATTAAAACATCAATCGACATAAGGCACTCTCCTTTTATCTTTCATAAACAACTTTGCCGCCAACAATTGTGCACTCTACTCTGCCATAAACCTCCCAGCCGTGATAAGGGGTGTTTTTGGATTTGGAAGCAAATGTCTCTTTATCAACTGTGTAAGCTTCATCATCAGAAAAGATGACAATATCTGCATCTGCTTTTTCTTCGAGTTTACCTTTATTTAAGCTTAGAATGTCTGCAGGATTGCAGGTCATTTTCGCTAAGAGTTCAGATAAGGTTAAATACTTTTTGCGAACCAGATGGGTTATGCCCAAACAAAGCGCTGTTTCAAGACCCACAATGCCGTTTGCCGCCACAGCAAACTCAACCTCTTTTTCGTCTCTGTGATGAGGCGCATGGTCGGTTGCAATGGCATCCAGCGTTCCGTCGCAAAGACCTTCAATGACTGCGTCTACGTCTTTTTGGGTTCTCAAGGGGGGGTTCATTTTAGCGTTTGTATCAAAACCCTCAACGGCTTCATCTGTTAATGTAAAATAATGGGGGCAGGTTTCAGCGGTCACGCGAATACCCTGTTTTTTAGCCTGACGAATAATTTCAACGCCGCCGGCTGTGCTGACATGAGCAATGTGAAGCCGCTTGCCGGTTTCCTTTGCTAAAATCACATCTCTTGCAATCTGCACTTCTTCTGCTGCGTTGGGAATGCCCTTTAAGCCCAAGCGGGTGGAAACAAAGCCTTCGTTCATGGAGCCGCCGGCCACCAGGTTCAGGTCTTCACAATGAGAAATAACCAGCATGCCAAACATATCAGCATATTCCATGGCATGACGCATTAAAACCGGATTTGAAACCGGACGGCCATCGTCAGAAACAGCAACGGCACCGGCTTCCTTCATATCCCCGATTTCAGCAAGCTGTTCACCCTTTTGACCCTTGCTCACCGCACCAATGGGATACACATTGACACAGCCTTCTTTAGCTGCTTTATTTTTTACAAACTCAACGAGCGGTGCGTTATCTAAAACCGGCGAAGTATTAGGCATGCAGGCAACGGAAGTAAAACCGCCTTGTGCCGCTGCCCGAGTACCGCTTTTAATATCCTCTTTATATTCCTGACCGGGTTCACGAAGATGGGTGTGCATATCAATCAAACCCGGAGCAACGATTTTACCTGTAGCGTCAATCGCCTTATCGGCTTGTTCAGTGATATCCGCACCAATTTTCTCTACAATCCCGTCAATAATATATACATCACAAACTGAATCAAAACCGGTTGCAGGATTCATCACCCTGCCGCCCTTAATTAAAATCTTCATATCATTAGCTCCTTTTTGCAAGAATATTCAGAACCGCCATGCGAACAGCAACACCGTTTGTTACCTGTTCGTCAATCACAGCACGGTCTAAGTCCATAACCTCTGTGCAAAGCTCAATGCCACGATTCACCGGGCCGGGGTGCATAATGAGTGCATCTTCTTTAGCAAGCTTTAGCCGCTCAGAATTCAGGCCAAAGAACTTTGAATATTCTCTCATGCTGGGAAGTAATCCGCTTTGCTGACGCTCTTTTTGTAAGCGCAGACACATAACAACGTCAGCATCTTTAATGGCTGTTTCAATATTTTCATAAGCCTTAATGCCCAGCTCCGTAATGTCGCGGGGCATCAACGTTGCCGGGGCGCCCAGAACAACCTCAGCCCCCAGCTTATTCAAAGCATAAATATTGGAACGCGCCACACGGCTGTGTGCAATATCACCAATAATAGCTACCTTTAAGTCCTCAATTTTGCCTTTTTTTTCTTTCATAGTCAAAAGGTCCAAAAGTGCCTGTGTGGGATGCTCGTTCATCCCATCGCCTGCGTTGACAACCGCAGCATTCGTATGCTGTGCAATCAAATGGGGTGCTCCGGACATCTGGTGACGGATGACAATCACATCTGTGCCCATAACATCCAGTGTTCTTGCTGTATCAATCAGGCTTTCGCCTTTTTGCACACTGGAGCCGGATGCCGTCATATTCGCAGCGTTGGCACTCATATATTTAGATGCCAGTTCAAAGGACATGCGCGTACGGGTGCTGTTTTCATAAAATAACGTCACCACAGTTTTGCCCTGCAGATGCGGCGTTTTTTTCGAATTTTGCATTAAAATCTGCTTCATAATTTCTGCCTGATACAGAATGTAGCGAATTTCTTCAGCAGACAGCTCTTTCATTCCCAGTAAATCCTTGCTTGAAAGTTTCATCTTATCCTCCCTTTGCTTATGCCGTAGGCTCCTGGCACTTTTCTAATGACACTTCATTACATCCATCTAAATCAGTAAAGCATACATGAACTAATTCGTTTCTGGATGTGGGTATGTTTTTGCCCACATAATCTGCACGAATCGGCAACTCTCTGTGACCTCTGTCCACCATAACAGCAAGTTCAATTTTCTGTGCACGGCCAAGCTCCATAATGGCTTCAATGGCAGCCCGCACGGTACGACCGGTAAAGAGCACATCATCAACCAAAACAATCTTTTTATCAAAAATCGAAAAGTCAATGCTGGTACCGTTAATCACCGGCATATCAGCACGCAAGCTTAAATCGTCACGATAAAAACCGATATCTAATATACCCATGGGAATTTCCTGACCTTCAAGCTCTTGTAATTTCTTTTGCAAAAGCTTTGCCATTAAAACTCCGCGACGCTGGATTCCTATTAATGTTAAGTTCTCCACACCCTTATTTTTTTCAATAATTTCAAAGGCGATTCGAGTGATTGCCCGCTGCATAGCAGCCTCATCCATGATAACAGAGCGATTTTGTTCCATCAAACTGACCTCCCGTTATAATTTTAAAAGTACAAAAAAAGCTCCTATTGCAAGACGCAATAAGAGCATACAGGTAAACTTCACCCAGTATCTGACGTAAGCACCTTATCAGCATCTCTGTACCGATTTAAAGGTTATAATTCATATTCTTTTCAACGAATAATATTTTAACACAAAAAAATGCGTATGTCTACAATTTTTTTAAATATTTTTAAAAATTCTTTTCTTCTCCGGCAAACAGCATGCCGTTTTCAAAATGAAATGCCCGGTCACAAAAAGAAAGCGCCGCTTTTTTATGTGAGACTAATATACATGTTTTATCCTTTCTTGCCTTTAGTGCAGAAAGGATGGCAAGCTCCGTTTCTTCATCCAAAGCAGAAGTCGCTTCATCTAAAAGCATAACCGGAGCGCCGTGAAGTATCGCCCGGGCAACAGAAAGACGTTGAATCTGCCCTTCTGAAAGACCCAGACCGCCCTCACCCAACTCAGTATCAAGACCGTCAGGCAGTGTTTCTATAAAGCTCCAGATTTGCGCATCCTGCAAGGCCTTGATAATTTCTTCGTCGGAAATACCATTTTTAAAGAACAACACATTTTCGCGAATACTGCCTGAAACAATCAAATTGCCTTGGGGAACATAGGAAAAGAGTTGTTTTTTCTCTTCATAGAGAGCGCAAGCCGTTCCGTCCCGCATAACAAGCTGCATCGTGCCGCTTTGTGGTTTTAATATGCCCAACATAATTTTGAGCAAGGTGCTTTTGCCTGTTCCGGATGTACCTGTAATAACAATAAACTCACCTTTATTGACGTCAAAATCCGTTTTTTCCAGAATTTTTTCATCCCGATATGCAAAGCCAATATCCGTCAGACGAATTGCTTCCCAGTCTCTTTCAGACCATGTGAGCTTCTCTGCAAAGGTATCCTCCGGCAGGTTTTCAATTTCCATCAACCGTTCTGCAGAAGCGACCATGCTGTAATACTGGGGAAACAGCGACGATAAGCCTTGAAACGGCGTTTGAATTTGGCTCACAAGTTGCAAAAGCGCCGTTAGTGTACCAAAGGTCATGAATCCGTTTGCAATTTTATAAGCACCCCACGCAAGAGCAAAATAATAGCCGGCAGTAAGCCCAATATAGAAAAAAACATTTGCCATAATGCTCAGTTTATTTCGTTTTAAATTTAATTTAAATAATTTGTGTAATAAAAAGCCACTGCGCGCTCCTGCCTGGTCGCTGCAGCCAAAGGATTTAATCACCAGAATATTCTTCAAGGTTTCCTGCATAAATGATTTTACCGCACCATCTGCTGCCTGACAGCTTTTATGCAGACTCTTCATTTGTTTTCTGTAAATGTAAGCCGTTGTAAAAATCAAAGGCCCCAAAGCCAGACACAACAAAGCAAAAGTCGAATCCAGCACATACAACGCAAAAAAGCACGCAACAATTTTGGTCAAATAAAAGCAAAGCTGCGGAAACATATGTATTAATCCTGTTGCAACAATCCCCACATCACTGCTGATGCGGTTCATCAATTCACCGGTATGATACTCTGTTATTTTTATATAGTCTTTTTTTAAAATCGTCTCAAACAACCGGGACTTAAACCGAATGTTAAACTTCCCGGTAATATATACATTATAAAAGTTCTGAAAAACTTCCAGCAAAAGCTGCAGAATCAAAAAAACAAACATCATAATGCCTTCACGCATGAGAGCTCCCTCTGCCTGCCCTGTTGCAACATCCAAAACACGCTTGGAAAGAAGCGCGAAAAAAACACCCATCAGGGAAACAAGCATTCCCGTCAAAGTTAAAACAATAACGCCAGGCAAAATGAATTTTGATTTTTTAATAATCCACTTCATGCTGATTCCTCTATCATTTCGTTCGTCTTACAATAGATTTCCCCAAACGCACCAAGGGTAAAAGCAACGGTCTTATCAGCCTGCCATGCCCCCATACAAAACCGTACAGCCTGCTCCACCATGTGTTTGCAGAATACACCTTGCCGCCACGGCAAAAACCAGTCACAACTGCTTTAATCTGCCGGCGGTCAATGGGGCCATCAAGCTCAATTTGATTATCCCCGACAATCATATAGCCGTTTCGACGGCATTTAACAACTCTGTGTAAAATTGCCTTACCGCTTGTTTGAACATAGAGAACGATATCAAATTTACGAATTGTTTCGGGCTGTGCTAAAATAACACTGTCAATACCGCTGCGAAACAGCGGTAACATACTGTTGCCCGTCACCGTCATGTTAACCGTTTTTCCTTCGGAAAGAAGTTCCATTAAAAAAGGTAAAAGTGCCTCTGCAGACACTTGCTTCAAGCTTGCTTCAGGCTTCATCTAAAATATGGTTCTCCTTCAAGATTTTTATAAAAGCCCGCACGTCGGTACCGGCTGTTTGTGCATCTACCTGGTATTCCTTTGTTAAAGCAGCAATCAACTCTTCTTCTGTGCAGGAATTTTCGAGTTGCTGCCACAAAAAAGCGCCGCTTTCATTTAATGTTAACATCAGCTGCAGATTAACAAGATTTTCTCCAACCGGAACGGCAACTGTGCTGCCTGCAATCTCTTTTAAAACGAAGCCGTCTTTAATTTTCATACATGCACTTCCTTCTTTATATGCTTACCTATTTATTTTACTATAAAGCTATCGAAAAAACAAGCATAAAATCAAAATATTCATTTTTTACAACTTGCACAACATAAAATATTATGATACAATGTAAATATATAAATTTTTTTAACCAAACAGGAGGTTAACAAATGAAAAAAGTTTTGGCGTTATTTTTAACAACAATGATGATTCTTTCCACCTGTGCCACGAGCGTTTCTGCTATGACCTTTACTGACCTTGCAGAAAATCATTGGGCATATTCCAATGTACAAACCTTGGTTAATGACGGTACCGTAAAAGGCTATGAAGACGGCTCCTTTCGTCCAAGCGGAACTGTAACCCGCGCAGAATTTGTCAAAATGTTGGGCGTAAGTTCTGTTGTTCGCGAATTCTCCTACAGTGATGTTCCTGCAGACCATTGGGCATATACATACGTTATGGCTGCTAACTTCCCCGAAGATAACACCAATTTGTTCAAACCCGACACACCCATCACCCGCGGTCTGGTAGCAGAACTTTTATGGAGACGTGCCGGACAGCCTCAAGATATTTTTATGCCTTCCATTATCACGTCACAGTATAAAAAGAATCCCACCGCTGCTGCCTGGGTTTATGCAACTGGCTTGATTCGCGGCGATGGTGACGGAATTAACCTGCGTTTAGCTAATACTCTGACACGTGCCGAGGCTGCAACACTTATCATTCGTGCACGTTCTGCAAACGATGCAACCGGAGTTTTTGCTGATATTGTAGACCAGAACATTTTAGTAAATTTTTATAACGGTTTAAACCTGTTTGACAATGCCCCCTATGTTCCAACCGCTACAATTACAAACGGCGAAATGGCACGTGCGGCATTACGTATCGGTAAGGAACAACACAACCTTGCCATCAGCGCAGCTCCGAATTTTGAGCATGCCTATGCAAAAGAGACATACACTGTGTTTAACGCTTTGGGCAAAACCAAAATTGACGCAGCCTTTGCAAATAAAGCTGCAACCTTCGGCGACACTGTTGCCGCCCTTTCCTATCAGTTTATTGATAAGGCACACAATGTTCCGGTGTATGGCGACAAAACAGACTCTTTATCTTCTATGACTGCTATGATGAATGTTTGTCTGACATTTGCAAAAAATGCGGGCATTATTTCCTTAAAAGAAGATTTAAATGCGCCGATTACCGTTCGTGACTTCACTGTAATCTGCCTGCTGTTTGACCATGTTATCGGTTCGCAGTCTGCTATTACAACTGACCCGCATCCCGCAACAGCTTTTGTTAAAAAAGACCAGTCACTTCTGTTAACTGCCGAAAGCTACGGTGATTATCAGGTAAGAGTTGCTGAGATTTCGGCATTATATATGACTGCGTTTAACGATATGGAGAAAACACCGAAAGAGACATATGATTTTGCCCGGGAATACAGCTCCATCCTCATGACTATTCTGCAGCATTTAAAATCTTCTCTGTCACAAAAGGCTACCGTTCGTTTAACCTATTATCCCTCTTTAGTTTGTAAAAACTTAAACGGATATACCATGCGTATCGCCTGTGATATTGTTTCTATGGATGGCGCAAAGGCATTTTCTGAATTATTCACTGTTAAACAAGGCATGGCAGGTGCCGATACAATGCTTTCTCAGGGCGACCGTGTTTACTTTGACCTTGCAACCGGCAGCAATATCAGCTCTGTTTCTATGTCAAGTGAAAATGCATATGTTGACCAGATTGTAATGATTGTCCCTGCAAAATAATTGAAACTACCTGCGGTATAGCCTTTGCGCTATACCGCTTTTTTTGTTTTCAATTTGTCTTGCACATTTCCATTAAATATTGTATAATTGTGATAGTAAAGCATGAACAAGGTGATAACATGACTAAAAAAGATAAGGTTTTAAAAATAAAAGAATATTTCGATGTCCAGTATGCAGAAGCAGACTGTTCTCTTTGCTACAATGACCCTTTCCAGCTGCTTGTTGCAACCCAGCTGGCAGCACAGTGCACCGATGCCCGTGTGAATCTGGTAACACCTGGGTTATTTGCAAAATTCCCGGATGTTAAGGCCTTTGCTGAAGCAGACATCACAGAAATGGAAAACGCCATTAAATCCACCGGCTTTTATCACAACAAAGCACGAAACCTGATTGCCTGTGCGCAAAGGCTTTTGTCAGACTTTGACGGCATTGTGCCACAGACCATGGAAGAACTTTTATCGCTCCCCGGTGTTGGTCGCAAAACAGCAAATCTTTTAATGGGAGATGCTTTTGGTAAACCTTCTATTGTGGTGGATACGCACGCAAAACGCATAACCGGAAGATTGGGCCTAACCAAAAACACAGACCCAACCAAGATTGAAATGGATTTATGGAAAATTGTACCAGAAGACTACGGCAGCACCTTCTGCCATCAGCTAGTTTATCACGGCAGAGCGCTTTGCACAGCGCGAGGGCCTAAGTGTTCACTCTGCGGCTTGCAGAACGTTTGTGATTATTATAAAAAGACGGTAAAATAAAGCGAGGGACAAAGATTGAAAACCAGATTGGATATTGTATTAACAGAGAAAAACTTAGCCGAAAGCCGTGAAAAAGCCAAAGCGATTATCATGACCGGCATTGTCTATGTAGATAACCAGAAATGTGACAAACCCGGCACAATGATAGACGACACGCAAACCGTTGAAGTCAGAGGTAAAACGCTGCCCTATGTCAGCCGCGGCGGCTTAAAACTGGAAAAGGCTAAAGAGGTTTTTAACCTTTCCTTTGCTGATAAAATCTGTATGGATACCGGTGCTTCTACCGGCGGTTTTACTGATTTGATGCTTCAGAATGGTGCAAAAAAAGTATATGCAGTGGATGTCGGCTACGGTCAACTCGCCTGGAAGCTGAGAAATGACCCGAGGGTTATCAATCTGGAGCGAACCAACATTCGCCACCTAACAGATGTGCAAGTCCCTGAACCTCTTGATTTTGCCTCGGCTGATGTTTCTTTTATCTCGCTGTATCACGTGATTCCGGTGGTATATCGGCATTTAAAAGAAGATGGTACGGCAGTATTTTTAATTAAACCACAGTTTGAGGCAGGCAGAGAAAAGGTCGGTAAAAAAGGTGTTGTCCGCGACCCAGCCGTGCATATTGAGGTCATTGAAAAAATCTTCAGTCTTGTCACAGAACAAGGGTTTGGCGTTCTGGGGCTGGACTTCTCTCCCGTAAAAGGTCCTGAGGGAAATATAGAATATTTAATTTATCTACAAAAAAATACCGCCTCACGCTTAACTGACGATGCGGCAAAAGAGGTTGTAAAATGCGCACATGATACGCTAGATGTATAAAAAGAGCCGGCATATGCCGGCTCTTTTTATGTAAGCTCTAACAGCTTTTCTGCATTCTTGTGCAGAATCTTTTCTTTTAATGCATCCGTTAAATCGAGTTTTTTAAATGCCTCTATATCTGTTTCAAAATCTCCCCACGGGCAATCTGTTGCAAATAGAATCTTATCCTCCGGATGACTTTTTAACATGGTTAAAAGCAAGCTTTCCTCCGTATATCCCAGAGAACAGGAGGTATCAATATACACATCCCGCTCAATCATATGTTCAAGGGATTCTTCCGCCATCCCAAATCCTGCCATATGGGCAAAGACAACCTTTTCTCCCGTAAAAAGTCCAAGGGTATTCGCTAACGCTTTCGGCGCCGCATGAACCGGATGCGGCAAGCCTAAATCAAGACCTGTATGAAACTGCAAAATGAAGCCGCGTTTTAAAATAGCTTCATAAACCGGTTGCATGTTAGGGTCATCCACAAAGAATGCCTGATAATCCGGATGCAGCTTGATGCCTTTGACGCCGGCGTCTTTAAGCCTGTCCAGTTCATACGCAATATTGTCTGCCTCTGGATGCACACTGCCAAAAGCAACAATGCCCTCTAGCTGATTGCAGGCAATTGCAAAATCATTGACCTTTGTCATCTGACGGGGATTCGTTGCAATATTTTGCTGCACAACGCACGTTACGCCCGCCTTTTTCATTTTCTCTAAGGTCTGCTTCACCGTTCCGTCAGTATACGCCGGCAAGCCGGAACGCTCTGCCAAAAGCGGAATGGTTTTCGTAGCCAGAACATCCGGAAACATATGGGTATGAAAATCTATTACCATGTTATCACCTATTATACGCTGTAAATCAAATCGTCATATGTGGGAATGGGCCAGAAGTCTTTCTCCACAATCATCTCCAGCTCGTCAGCATACTTTCTGATTTCGCACATAGCCGTAACTAAAGAGTCTCTTGAAAACTTTGCCTGAGCAATATAATCGTCGCCAAACCGATCCGACTTCTCCACTGCTTTTTCCAATTTCTTCGTTGCCTTATACAGCATAGAAATCTTATTTGTCAACATGTGCAGGCTTTCTTCTGCAGGCATAATATCGCAACCTGCCGCTTTGATATTAACAATCGTACGAGCGGTTTCATCGGCAAAGCGCAGGCAAGCAGGCATAATTTGGCGATTGATCATCTGAAGCAATGTGTTTGCTTCAATGCTCACAATTTTTGTGTATTTTTCAAGTTTAATTTCATATCGTGCGCGAAGCTCTGTTTCCGTGTAAACATGGTGCTTTTCAAATACGCGAATGGATTCAGGCGCAATAAAGGGTGCATAGGAATCCACAGAGTTATTAATGTTGGGAAGCCCTCTTTTCTTTGCTTCTTCTATCCATTCATCACCATAACCGTTACCATTAAAAATAATCCGTTTATGCTTTTTAATAATCTCTGCCAGCAAGGTATGTAATTCTTTATGAAAGTC